>CAZFUR010000033.1:0-10505 GCA_964522245.1 uncultured bacterium
ATACAATAAGAGTGACTAAAAAAGCGATTGCTTTCAAAGAAAAATTCCGTATAAACTGTTCTAGCTTCATTGTTTTCATTCTCCTCGCAAAGATTATAAGACAGATAGTATAAACCTAATCTGCGTTTTGCGCAATAAATCATAATCATCATTTTTTATTGATTTAATCGGATATAAAACTACAAAAAAAACAAAATTTTCAGACAAGATTTTTCTTATTGACTTCTTTTGCCTTATCCTCAGCGAATTTTCTACGCCATTCCACAGCCAGTTCTAGTAAACGCTCATCGGGAAATGAGTCTGTGATAAGATTTCTTTTTGAAATCAAAATATGATCGTAAATGTCACGGATATATTCCAATGCCATACGATGAATATCGACTTCGTATGTCCGTTGTATGGCGTTACGCATCATAAGAAACCACTGGGCCCCGTATCTGGGGTCACCATACTTTATTCCGGTATAGAATTTGGCGAGTTTACCGAGTTTACTATACAACATTCTGCACCAAGGTTGCGGATTACAATCGTACATTCTGTGTAAATCGTATGTTGAGAACGGATCAAGGGTAGCGTACATAAGATCGTGGAAAGATTCAGCGGACAACCTACCGTCCGTGGATATCGATTTTTTTAGCACTTTAAAGATCGGCGACCCGTTGAACCGATCGGACGGATTATCCACCAAACTTTTCAGTTTTTCTTTTGACAAATCAGGGATAATCTCATCTACGACGATATACCTCTCGCCCTTATCGATAACCGCCACAGGGGTATACTCACCATCTCCGTCTGTCTTAATAATCGGTCTACTGAAGTACCCGTTTTCTCCGTTACCTTGTTCGGTGTACAGATTAACCGTCTCAACTTCATTTTTAAGGATTAGACGATATGTTATCAGAGGTGTTATGAAAGCGCCGTTTGCGCAATCGGGATCCACATCCATATCCACAACGTTTTCAATCATAGCGCCGTCATATGTACTGACGATCAATGTTCCCGCCCCCAAAGCCTTTTGGTGACTGGTTGATGAGGCTTCTTTCTTTTCGATCGGTTGCATAAGCCACACATCGGATCCTCTTATGGCATACTTGGCGACACTGATATCATACTGACAAATAAACGCCACATGCAAGTTGGGGTGTTTCCAGTTTACCGCATCAAGGATTCTCTTAAAAATTTTCTGAGCAGGTTCATCTTTGCTATGAGGGATACCTGAAAAAATTATGTTTATTTCTTCATCGCCCAGCTCTTCGACAAGAAGATCTATTTCCCTTATTATCAGATCTGTTCGTTTATAAGTATTTATTCTACGCATAACAGATATAGTCAAGTGTTCCGGCGACAACCTACTGCCGGTACGGTTATTGACCATTTCGATATACTCTTCTTTTTCTTTTCTTTTCACAGCCAACAGCAATTGCGCCGACAGATTATTATAATCCACGTTTTGGAATTCAGGCGGTTGCCAATCTCTTATGTTGACACCGTTTGTTATTCCGGTTGTAGGCTGATATGATTTGTCATGTCTTGACGGTGAATTATTTGAGTTTCTAATAATTTCGAGGTTTGTGACCTGTTCGTGGCGTAAACTGACCGACGTACTGCCATCGGATAGAGCGGCAGTCGCTTCTGTCAGATTAAGGACGATATTGTCGCCTGCGATTTTTCTTATTTCGTTTGAGAAATCGCCGTATCTGCCTGATTCGAGAAAAGAGATCAACCGTTCCTGAGTATCTTTCTCCAAATTTCCCCATGATCTTCCGTCAAGATACTTGACATAATAAACCATTAAAGTAATCGGATCGGTATTGAGTTCCCAAGATAGATGTATAAGGTCATTGGTTGAGAAAGTGTGACTGTATACCATCGGCAATCCTGCCGGCACAGGGGTATGAGTGGTAAAAGCGATTCCGATATTATTCCAAACCGAGTCAGGCTTATTTTTGAGCATTTGTCTTTTTTGGACTTCATCTAGAGCACAATAACAATTGGCTTCGTTCAGATGAATCATGATCGGTTTTTTGTCGATAATTTTTCTTTTTAAAAGTTCTGTGATTACCTTTATTCCGGCACGTCCCAGTAGTTGGTTTTGTCGTTCTCTGAGAAGGAGTGTTTCTTTTTCACCGCCATATAACATTTCTGTTATATCGCTTGTCAGATCTTCCAGAGCAAAAACCCTAGCAGGTCCGGCGGGGATTTCCCATACACGTGCTTGAATCAAAGATCCCATTATGTTTTCTTCTACAACCACTCCCGTATCAAAAACAGGCAGTTTAGAATAATCTACCGGAATTTCAATAGTTGTAGATATTCCGTACGGAGATATACGTTGAACTATTGATTTCTCATACCGCAACGTGACCCCATAGGTGGTAACACCCGTATTTGCCAACCCCTCTATATACTCTCCTGCCAACACCCCCAACCCGCCTGAAAAGATAGAACGAGTTCCACCGATCAGTTTCA
This sequence comes from uncultured bacterium, assembly GCA_964522245.1. Classification (GTDB taxonomy): domain Bacteria; phylum Auribacterota; class Auribacteria; order Auribacterales; family Auribacteraceae; genus CAZFUR01. Next base: position 2,470 of record CAZFUR010000033.1, read on the forward strand.
TCTCCGGTGAGAAATAAACCAGCGACCCGGCTCTGAACTTGTTTATGACCGATTTAACGGTTTTATAAGTGCGTTTCACAGGATGAGGCTCCACAGTCGGTTCACCCTCCATAGCAATCTGCAGTTCCGAGATCAAGTTATCACGACTTATCGTATCACCTTTTCTTATAGCACAGATCACATGTCCGAATTCATCTAGAGCCTTTTTTGAAACCGACATATATCCGTTATCGGAAAGTTTTTTCAAATAGCGAGGGTCCATATAAGGAGAAACGGCGGATGTTAAAGTAATCTGAAAAATTTTTTCTCTATCCGCATCAGTAAATTTCCCGTTCATAAAATCATCTATCGCTTTTGGAGATAAAGGAGTAGAGCTTTTAAAAAGATCAAGGATAGTCCCTTCGCCCTCAAAAGGGAGTCCGTTCATACATACAAGAAGGTTATAAAACGTCTCGCCAAATGTCTCCGACACCAAAAAATCATCTAACTGGCAAAGTGCGTTTTGAACCAGTCGAATAGGATTATTAGAACAACAATCTTCCCGTCGAAACAAAAACTCCATTCCATCTACCCTTTCTTATTAATTTTCACTACCTCAGAGGAAAGATCACGTTTATGCGTCAAAAGATCAAAAAAACACAACCCCTCACTCATGATTCTCGACACAAAATACCGATTCATTTACTTTTATATTTTTTGCGTAATAACAAATCGGAACCACAAGAATAATCAAACAACAGAAAATAGACCACACAAAACATTAAGAATTTCTCTGGATTTTCGCCCACGTATCTCTCAATGAAACAGATCTGTTAAACAACATTTTCCCTGAATCAGAATCTTTATCTTTGATGAAATAACCGTGCCTTAGAAACTGAAACTTTTCACCGATTTTTGCGTCTGATAGCATAGGTTCAAGTTTTGCGTTCGACAACTTCTCGCAAGAATCAACATTGATATTTGATATAAAATCCTCATCAACCTCAACCTCTTCAGGGTTCGGTTTAGAGAATAGATTGCTAAATAACCTCACCTGCGCATCAACCGCATGCTCGACAGAGACCCAGTGTAAAGTTCCTTTAACTTTTCTCCCATCATCCGACCACCCGCCCTTTGTCTTAGGATCGTATGAACACAGCAATTCTACGACTTCGCCATCCTTATTTTTCACAACTTCCTCACATTTAATATAATACGCATGTTTCAGTCTGACTTCACGACCAAGAGATAACCTAAAATATTTTTTAGGGGGATCTTCCATAAAATCCGTCCGTTCGATATACAGTTCTCTAGAGAAAGGAATTTTCCTCATTCCCGCAGATTCGTCTTCAGGATTATTGACCGCATCCAAATACTCCACCTTATTTTCAGGGTAATTGGTAATTATTATTTTCAGTGGTCTCAGTACCGCCATGACTCTTTGAGCAATTTTGTTAAGATCTTCTCTCAAACAATGTTCCAGCAACGCTATATCTACAGTACTGTCTCTTTTGGCAACACCTATCACTTCAGAGAATTTTCTGATTGACTCGGGAGTATACCCTCTTTTGCGTAATCCCGCTATTGTCGGCATACGAGGATCGTCCCATCCATCAACATACCCTTCTTCGACAAGCCTCAACAATTTTCGTTTACTCATAATTGTGTACGTAAGATTCAGGCGTGCAAATTCTATCTGTTTAGGATGAAATATGTTCAGCTTCTCTAAAAACCAGTCATACAAAGGGCGATGCGCCTCGAATTCCAAAGTGCATATAGAATGAGTGATACCCTCAATAGAGTCTTCAATCCCGTGGGCAAAATCGTACATGGGATAGATACACCATTTATCGCCCGTTCTATGATGCGACATTTTTTTTATCCTATATATTGCCGGATCCCTGAGATTCAAGTTTGGGGACGCCATATCTATCTTAGCCCTCAAAAGACAAGTTCCCTCATCAAACTCGCCTGCCTTCATCGCTTCAAAAAGCTTCAAATTTTCCTCTATCGACCGGTCTCTATACGGACTATTCTTGCCCGGTTCCGTTATAGTACCTCTGTATTCCCTTATCTCATCCGGGCTTAAATCGCAGACATAAGCATCCGAGTTTTTGATTAGATGAACCGCATACTCGTAAAACTTGTCAAAATAATCGGAGGCAAAATAAAGTCTGTCTTCCCAATCAAATCCCAACCACCTGACATCTTCTTTTATAGCTTCTACATATTCCAGATCTTCTTTTGCCGGATTGGTATCGTCGAATCTCAAGTTACACAAACCGTCAAATTCCTCAGCCAACCCAAAATTCAGACAGATCGATTTCGCATGTCCTATATGCAGATAACCATTCGGTTCAGGCGGAAACCTTGTGTAAATCTTTTTGGAGTTACCTTCGGCAAGGTCTTGTTCTATTATATTTCTTATAAAATTGGGTACGATTTTTTTATCTTCATTCGTCATATAACAACCTTCCCCCGGGTATTAGATTAAAAAACAAATCTTAAAATAATAAAAAACAACCTATTTGTACACATATATTTATCTTCACGGAAAATAGTTTTTAGTTTCGATAAAACGCTTCTTTTTCAGTGAACAAAAAAAAAGAACGGTATTTCGCATACCGTTCTTTATATATAATAAATTTTAGTAAAAACTATTTCTTTTCCTCTTCACTGTCACTATTTTTAACATCATCGACAGGCTCGACTTTTTCAGGCTCCGGCTTTTTAGTCTCAGTTTTTTCTTTTTCCACAACCTTTTTCGGCTCAGCTTGATTATCGACATCAACCTTCTTATTTTCAGGTTTAGTCTCCTGAGCTATCATGACTTCTTTTTCAGTAAGTTCCAGTATAGCCGTTACAGAGCCGTCGCCTCTTCGCCTGAGGTATCTTATGACTCTGGTATAACCGCCTTGTCGGTTTTCAAACCGAGGTCCTATTTCTTTGAACAACTTTTTAACAAGAGTTTTATCCTGGAGAATAGATTCCGCTTTACGAATAGCGGCAAGATCATTTTTCTTGGCTAAAGTGATCATCTTATCAGCCCATCCCGAACAAACCTTCGCCTTTGTTAAAGTAGTTATGATTCTTTCGTGAGTGAACAACCCCCTCAACATATTTTTTACGGTTGCTTTTCTATGACCTTTCGGACGATTCAACCGAGTTCTAAGCTTTCCGTGACGCATGAATATCCATCTCCTCTTTTTATCTACTCCAAGTTATTCGACAGGAGTTTGCAATTCCTCTGCCAGCTTAGGCTGGACAGATGTCTCAGACAATTTAGCCTTAATTTCTTCAGGAATCGTCATCCCTAATTTAAGCCCCATCTCGGCAAGAATCGCCTTTATTTCGTTTAACGATTTTTTACCGAAATTTCTATATTTCAACATATCGGCTTCCGTTTTCTGAACCAATTCACCGATAGTTGCGATATCTGCACTAGTGATACAGTTAGCCGACCTTACAGACAACTCTATCTCGTTTATGCTCATCAACAACTGTTTTTCGAGTTCTTCCGTTTCACTAGGCTCAGATTTTTCATCATCCTGTTCAAATTCAAAAATCTGATTGTTGTAATCTTCAAATGCGGTCAAATGTTCTTTCAAGATTGCCGCCGCCTGAGCCATAGCGTCTTCAGCGGACAACCTGCCGTCAGTCCATATATGGAGGATCAGTTTATCGTAATCAGTCATTTGACCGACACGTGTACTTTCGACCTCATATTTGACCTTTACCACAGGAGTAAAAATAGAATCTATCGGAATAACACCTATCGGATGATTAGTATCTTTATTTCTTTCCGACTGCCAATAACCTCTGCCAACTTTTATTTCCAGTTCCATATGCAACTCGCCGTCTTTCTCCAAAGTCGCTATATGGTGATCCGGGTTAACTATCTCCATAGTGTGGTCGACAGCGATATCCTTTGCCGTAACTTCACAAGGTCCCACAACATCAAGTCTCACCTTCTTAGGTTCTCTTGACTGAACATTAATCAACACCCTTTTCAGGTTCAAGATAATGTCACTCACATCCCCTGACACTCCCGGTATTGAGGCATATTCATGCATAACGTTGTCAATTTTGACCGATGTCACCGCGGCTCCTTCAAGAGAAGACAACAAAACTCTTCTCATTGAATTACCTATCGTATATCCAAACCCGGTTTCAAAAGGTTCTGCGATAAATACCCCGTAATTTTCCGATGACAAAGACTCATCTTTTTCAAGTCGTTTTGGTGTTTCAAATTTACCTATTATGAAGGACATAATTGGTTCTCCCCCCAAATTTTCCTTTATTTTGAATAAAGCTCAACAATTAACTGTTCATTAATAGGTACATCCAACGCATCCCTAGAAGGGACTTCCAGTACCTTAACTTTAAATTTTTCACGTTCCAACGCCAACCATTCCGGAACGATTCTAGACTCCGTCTGTTTTAGAGACTGAGCGGCTAATTTACGGCTTCTTTCTCTATCCCTGACTTCTACAACATCACCAGCCTTTAATTGGAACGAAGGGATATCTACTTTTCTGCCATTGACAGAGACATGACCGTGAGAAACGAACATTCTAGATGTGGTTCTCGCCGGGCAGATACCTGCTCTATAGATAACATTATCAAGACGCAATTCCAAACTTTTAATCAGGTTGTCACCCGTGATACCAGCTTTTTTAGATGCCTTCTGAAACATTACTCTAAACGGTTTTTCGAAAACACCATACATACGTCTTAATTTTTGTTTTTCCCTTAACTGCTCTCCGTATTGAGAAAGTTTTGTCCTTCTTCTGCCATGCATACCGGGCACAAAATTCCTTTTTTCCAAAATACAGGCGGCACCGTAACATTTATAGCCTTTCAGGAAAAGTTTCTGTCCTTCCCTACGACACAACTTACAAACCGGCCCTCTATACCGCGCCATCTTTTTACAATCTCCTTTCTCTATCTATATTAATTTAATAATAAACTTATACTCTACGTCTTTTAGGCGGTCTACATCCGTTATGCGGAATAGGAGTCACGTCTCTGATAACGGTTATGTTTAATCCCGCTGCCTGCAAGGCACGAATCGCCGATTCTCTTCCTGCACCCGGACCTTTAACATTAACTTCTATTTCCTGCATACCGTGTTCCATTGCCTGTTCGGCGGCTTCGCTAGCCACCATCTGAGCCGCAAAAGCCGTGCTTTTTCTGGCTCCTGAAAACTTAGCTTTGCCCGCAGTAGACCATGATATCACGTTTCCATGCGGATCAGTAATACTCACTATAGTATTATTGAAAGTCGCTTTTATATGAGCAACGCCTCTAGGGACATTTACCAATATCTTTTTTCTGGTTTTTTTAGATCCTTTTTTCACAGCACCTTTAGCCAAAACTAAATCTCCTTATTTTTTCTTTTTACCCGCCATGGTTCTTTTAGGTCCTTTTCTGGTTCTAGCGTTTGTCTTGGTACGCTGACCATGGACAGGTAATCCGCGTCTATGACGAATACCGCGGTAACTACCTATACTCATCAATCTTTTAATGTTCGCTGTTATTTCCCTTTTCAGGTCACCTTCCACTCTTACCGTATCAGAGATAATAGAGCTGATTCTACCGACTTCTTCCTCAGTTAAATCTTTAGCCCTCGTGTTAAGGTCAACCTTAGCTTTCGCGAGAACTTCTCTAGCGGTTACCAACCCTATACCAAAAACATATGTTAAGGCATACTCTATTCTTTTTCCGTTTGGAACATCGACACCAACTATCCTCGGCACGTTATACTTCCTCCTATATAACTTTACTATCCTTGTCTTTGTTTATGACGTGGATTATCACATATTATACGGATTATACCTTTTCGCTTTATAACCCTACATTTCTCACACATTCTTTTTACTGATGCTCTGACTTTCACGATATTAGTCCTCTATTTTCCTTATTTTTCTCGATATACGATTCGACCTTTAGTTAGATCATACGGCGACACCTCCACCATTACTTTATCGCCCGGTAATATTCTTATAAAATGCATTCTCATTTTACCAGATATATGCGCCAAAATCTTGTGTCCGTTTGTCAATTCCACACGAAACATTGTATTAGGCAAAAGCTCCGATACAACACCCTCAGTTTTAATTAAATCTTCTTTTGCCACGTAAGCACCTCTGGTTCATTCTTTGTTATGAGTATAGTATGTTCAAAATGAGCCGACGGTTTCCCGTCGCCTGTTACCACCGTCCAACCGTCACTCTTAGTTTTTACCTTAAAACCGCCCATATTAACCATCGGTTCTATCGCCAAGACCATTCCTTCTTTCAACAAAGGTCCCGTACCCGATACACCAAAGTTAGGAATCTGCGGTTCCTCATGCATATTTCGACCTATTCCATGCCCCACATAATCCCTAACAACCGAGAAACCGTTTTGTTCGACATACGATCCAATCGCACAAGAAACATCCCCCAACCTATTCCCCGGACAAGCCTTCTCTATCCCTTTAGACAGAGCCTCTCTAGTCACATCCATAAGTCTCAACTTTTCTTTTGAGACATCGCCGATGGCAACCGTGACAGCCATATCACCATAATATCCGTCTTTCAAAACCCCAAAATCAAGAGAAACAATATCACCCTCTCTCAATCTTCTGCGACCCGGTATACCATGAACTACCTCCTCGTTCACAGAAACACACAAGTTCCCGGGATACCCATGATACCCCTTAAACGCAGCAACACACCCTCTACGCCTAAGTATCCTATCGCAAACCTTATCCAACTCGCCAGTCGTCATCCCTGAACGAATCGAACCAATCACCTCGCTAAGAACATCCGCAGTTAGACGACCGCTAACACGCATTTTATCAATTTCTCTAGGCGATTTTATTAATATCATTTCAAACTATCTACTATTCAATTTTTCTAAAATATCTTTACTTATCTGATCAATTTCTCCACCTGCATCAACCGACACAATCAATCCCTTTTTCTCATAATAACCGATAAGGTCTTTGGTTATTTTCTCATACACAACCAACCGATTTTTCACTGTTTCTTCCTTATCGTCAGGACGTTGTATCAGATCAGCCCCGTCATCGTCGCATTTACCGTCCACCAACGGTTTAAGATATTTTATATGATAATTCCTACCACAAGTGGGACAAGTTCTTCTCCCCGTAAGCCTGGAAATAATCTCCTCTTGGTCTGCGAACAACAAGACAACCACATCTATCGGAGTATTGATCCTCTTAACCTGTTCATCTAAGACAACAGCCTGGTTTAAGGTTCTTGGAAAACCATCCAACAAAACACCGTTTGCGCAATCGGGCTTTGCCATTCTATCTTTCACCAACTGAACGACAACCTCATCAGGAACCAACTCTCCCTTATCCATATAAGATTTAGCGTTCAAACCAACCTCTGTGCCGTCTTTCACCGCCTGCCTTAATAAATCCCCTGTGGAAAGATGGACTATATTAAACTTATCACAGATAAACTTTGCTTGAGTCCCCTTACCTACCCCCGGAGGACCTAATAGTATAACTCTCATTAAAACCGTCCCTTCAGTTTCGTCTTGCTCATGAAACCATCATAATGCCTCATTATAAGATGTGACTCCACCTGTCTCATAGTATCCAGCATTACACCGACAATAATTAACAACCCCGTCCCCCCAAGAAACTGGGTAACGATATAGGGAATCTTCAAACGAGTACTAACCAACGTGGGAAATATAGCTATTACAGCAAGGAATATGGCTCCCGCCAAGGTTATTCGAGTCATAATATTCTCAAAATACTCCGCCGTATTCTTCCCCGGTCTTATCCCGGGAACAAAAGCACCACCACGTTTCATATCGTCGGCAATCTGTATAGGATTAAACTGCGTAGCCGTCCAAAAATAACAGAAGAAAATTATCAGAAATACATAAGATACATTATACAAAACCGCACCCGGAGCCAACCAACTACTCATAACTTTTATAAACGAGAAAAAAGAATCATCGCTTATCATACTTCCTATAGAAGCAGGGAATATCAAAAGAGACGACGCAAAAATCACAGGGATAACACCCGC
>CAZFUR010000034.1:0-10363 GCA_964522245.1 uncultured bacterium
CTTTAGCTGTTGTTTGAATCACTTCAGGCACCTATTATTAGACTTGTTTTTTTTATGGTATTCCTGAATGGGTGTTACCGTTAAACCTTTTTTCAACAACGCTTCTATTCCATTTATAACGGCATTTGCGCCGGATATGGTTGTGATACACAATATATTCTTAGCTACGCCTGTGGATCGTATTTTGGCTTCGTCTTGTCTTGTCTTCTTGCCGGATGGGGTATTGATTATCAGGGATATTTCCTGATTAATCATCAAATCCAATATATTCGGTCTACCTTCTTTTATTTTATAAAGCTGTTGCACATCCAACCCATTATTGCGCAAAATCTTTGAAGTTCCTTCAGTGGCAACAATTTTGAATCCGAAATCAACTAATTTTTTAGCTATAAAAACAATACTGCGTTTATCCTGATTTTTAACGCTTATAAAAACCTTACCCGATAAAGGCAACTCTTTATTAAAACCCATTTGAGTTTTTCCAAAAGCAACACCGTAATCATAAGATATACCCATAACTTCTCCGGTAGAGCGCATTTCCGGCCCAAGCAGGATATCTACACCGGGAAACCGAGCAAACGGCAATATCGCCTCTTTCACCGAAAAATATTCAGGGACAACGCTCTCAACAAACCCTACCTCCGATAACGTTTTGCCAACCATCACTTTAGCCGCTATTTTAGCAAGAGGAACACCGATAGTTTTACTGACAAAAGGAACCGTTCTAGAAGCCCTCGGATTAACCTCAAGCACATATAATATATCATCTTTTACAGCATACTGAATATTTATCAACCCTTTAACTTTCAATGCTTTAGCAAAAGAAACAGTCGTTCGTTTTGCCTCCTGAATAATATCGTCAGACAAAGAAAAAGGCGGTATAACACAAGCACTGTCTCCGGAATGGATACCTGCTTCTTCTATATGCTCCATAACAGCTCCGATTACAACATCTTCACCGTCACAGACCGCATCAACATCCACCTCAATTGCATTTTCGAGAAATTTATCTATCAGGATCGGTTTTTCAGGCGATGCCGATACAGCAAACTTCATATAATTCTCTAAAGAAGACTCGTCATATACAATTTCCATAGCCCTTCCACCCAAAACATAAGAAGGTCTAACAACAACAGGATACCCTATATCCCTAGCAACCGCTTTAGCCTCGTCAAAACTTCTGGCTATTCCGTTTTCCGGTTGACGAACTCCCAATTGTTTAACCAGTTGCTGAAAACGCTCTCTGTCTTCAGCCATATCGATAGAATCAGGCGACGTCCCTACAATATTGACTCCCTCCGCTTGGAGTTTTTCCGCTAAATTCAGGGGAGTTTGACCACCAAGTTGGACTATTACACCATCGCAACGCTCTCGCCTGTAGATACTCAAAACATCTTCTAAAGTCAAAGGCTCAAAATAAAGTTTATCAGACGTATCATAATCGGTACTGACCGTTTCAGGGTTACTATTAACCATGATAGTCTCATATCCGTCTTCTTTCAGGGCGAAAGAGGCATGAACACAACAATAATCAAACTCTATTCCCTGACCTATACGATTAGGACCGCCCCCCAAAATCATAATTTTCTTCTTAGAGCTTGGTTTCACCTCATCCACAGTTTCATAGCTTGAATAATAGTAAGGAGTATAAGCCTCAAATTCACCCGCACAAGTATCCACCAACTGATAGGTAGATTTAATACTGACAGCCTCACGGTCTTCCCTTACTTTTTTCTCAGAGAGACCCAGCAGATAAGCCAACTGATAATCCGAAAACCCCATCCGTTTAGCGTCTTTGATAAAATCCCCATAAGAAAAATCTTTTTTTATAGATTCGATATTTTTCGATATTTTCTTTTCAAAATCGACTATCTCCTCAATATTATACAAAAACCATTTATCTATCTTCGACAAACCATGTATTTCGTCGACAGACATACCCGCCAAGAGAGCCAATCTTAAAGCAAAAATTCTATCAGGTTGGGGGACGATAAGTTTCCTTCTTATTTCGTCATAAGAAAGATCTTCATCCTTACCATCCGCTCCCAGACCGAACCTCCCGATTTCAAGAGACCTTAAAGCCTTCTGGAGAGACTCTTTGAAAGTCCTGCCTATCGCCATCGCCTCGCCGACTGATTTCATCTGAGTAGTCAAAATAGGTTCGGCATCGGGAAATTTTTCAAATGCCCATCTAGGTATTTTTGTTACACAATAATCTATCGTAGGTTCAAAACAGGCAGGTGTTTTTTTTGTGATATCGTTTGACAATTCATCCAAAGTGTACCCGACAGCAAGTTTAGCGGCGAATTTAGCTATAGGAAACCCGGTCGCTTTAGACGCCAGAGCGGAGCTTCTGGACACTCTCGGATTCATCTCTATGATAATCATGTCTCCATTTTTCGGATTAATAGCAAACTGTATGTTTGACCCCCCCGTTTCGACTCCGATTTTTCTGATAATATCAATCGCCGCATTACGCATCAACTGATACTCTTTATCGCTCAAAGTTTGGGCAGGCGCAACCGTTATGCTGTCTCCCGTATGAACCCCCATAGGGTCTAAGTTTTCTATTGAACAAACGATTACGACATTATCGTTTTTGTCCCTCATCACTTCCAGCTCATACTCTTTCCAACCGAGTACGGATTCCTCGACAAGTATCTCGTCTATGGGACTTGCGTCGATACCTTTTTTTGCCATACTTTCGTATTCTTTGACATTATACGCAATCCCGCCACCGACACCCCCTAAAGTAAAACTTGGTCTAATAATCAAAGGATAAGAGCCTATTTCATCCGCCACCTTAATAGCTTCATCTATATTTCTTGCGAATCCTGAACGAGGCACACACAACCCTAGTTCATCCATAGCCTTTTTAAAAAGTTCTCTGTCTTCAGCTGTTTTTATGACCTCCGGAGTCGCACCGATCATCTCCACTCCATATTTCTCAAATACCCCTCTATCAGCCGCCTCGATAGAAACATTCAAACCGGTCTGACCGCCTATGGTAGGCAAGATGGCATCGGGTCTCTCTTTCTCGACGATTTTCTCAACAACCTCTGCGGTTATAGGCTCAATATAAGTGACCTCTGCAAATTCCGGATCAGTCATAATTGTCGCAGGATTACTATTTAGTAGAACAACCTCATATCCTTCTTCACGCAAGGCTTTGCAAGCCTGTGTTCCGGAATAATCGAATTCGCACGCCTGACCTATGACTATCGGTCCCGAACCTATTATCAGAATTTTTTTTAAGTCTTCACGTTTAGGCATTTAAAGCAAGTCCTTTTCTTTCTTTTTTGTATCCATAAGATCAATAAATCGATTGAACAAGTTCCTTGAATCGTGCGGACCCGCCGACGATTCAGGATGATACTGCACAGAGAAAACCGGTAACTCCGTATGCCTGATTCCTTCAACCGTTTGATCGTTCAGATTTATATGTGTAAGTTCTATTTTTTTATCTTTAATGGAGTCAATATCGACAGCGAAACCATGGTTCTGAGACGTTATCTCCACCTTACCCGTAGCAAGATCTTTAACAGGATGATTCACACCCCGATGACCAAACTTCAGTTTATATGTTTTTGCCCCCAGAGCCAAACTCAACAACTGATGACCAAGACAAATACCGAAAATAACATATTTTTCGGAAAGTTTTCTTATTGTATCAATAGCATAACCGACAGGTTGCGGGTCTCCCGGACCGTTTGATAAAAAAACACCGTCAGGAGAAAGAGAATCAATCTGCCCAAACGATGTATTCGCCGGAACAACCGTAACCTCGCAACCAAGCCTATGCAAAATCCTCAACATGTTATACTTAAGACCAAAATCCATTGCCACCACCTTAAACTTTTGCTCATAAGACCTCTTTATCAAGGGTTCATACATATCGTCATCGTCCTCAGTTCTGACGCCGTCTCCCTCCCAAAGAAAAGTTTTTTCACAAGTGACTTCACAAACGATATCTCTTCCCACAAGACCGGAATAGGCATTGAGCTTTTCCATAAGTCGAGCGGTATCAAAACAAGAGGTGGATAAAATCCCTTTCATCGCTCCGGCTTGTCTGGTATAAAGAGTTATCGCTCTCGTATCCATATCAGAGACAAGCATCACATTATTTTCTCTTAAATAATCTTTCAAAGAGGATTCCGATCTAAAATTACTGGGATAGTCACACAACTCCCGCACAATAAATCCGCTGACCATTGGAGACTTGGATTCCCGATCGATTCTGTTCACTCCATAATTTCCTATAAGCGGATAAGTCATGGTAACAATCTGCTCTTTATAAGAAGGATCCGTTAGGACCTCTTGATAGCCCGTCATACCGGTATTAAAAACCACCTCTCCCATACATTCCGTATCGGCACCGTACGATTTTCCCCAGAAAACCTTACCGTCCTCCAACATCAAAATTGCTTTATTCATACTCTCTCCGCCTCACTATCTAAAATTTTTCCATTATTGAACAAATGCCCCCCACCGACAAAAACGTCTGTTATCTTACCAAAAACATCCCATCCATGATAAGGAGTATTTTTACTTTTTGAGAATAATTTATCTTTATTTATTTTATACTGCTCATTTAAGTCTATTACAGTTAAATCCGCATCCACCCCATCAGACAAACTGCCTTTATTTTTTAATCCAAATATTTTTGCGGGATTAGTGGAAAATTTTTCTACTATAACCTCTAAAGAAACCTTATTAGTTTTCACTAATTTTGTGTACAAAACAGAAAAAGCCGTCTCCATACCAATCAAACCGAACGGAGCATTTTTGAAACCGCGTTGTTTTTCGATCTCCTCATGAGGCGCATGATCGGTAGCTATAATATCGATAGTTCCATCCGCAAGACCATCTATAAGAGCGTCGCAATCCGATTTAGCCTGCAAAGGAGGATTCACCTTAAATACGGCATCATCGCATAATATATCATCATTTGATAACACCAGATGATGCGGAGTGACCTCACAAGTAACGTCAACTCCCCTATTTTTGGCGTCTCTGATAATTTCCACAGATCTTTCCGTGCTTATATGCGCTATATGAATCGCCCCATCCATCATCTCGCAAAGAGAAACATCCCTATAAACGGCACAATATTCACTCGCCGGATGAATAATCGGCAATTTAAATTTACGAGCTATTTTTCCATCAGCAATAACACCGCTTCTCGTAAACGCATGATCCTCGCAATGTTGAATTATCCTAAACCGATCCGTTCTAGATATTTTCAAGGCATCCGCTAAAACCGACGAATCGGAAACCCACATACCGTCATCGGAAAAAGCGATTACCCCCGAGGCGACCAAGCTTGAAAAATCGACCGGTTTCGCCCCTTTAGATCCGACAGTTATTGCCCCAATAGGATATATATTGACAAAACCATGTTTGATATTTTTCTCTCTAATGTACTCAACAGTCGACAGGTTATCTATCACCGGAACAGTGTTGGGCATACAAAACAACGTTGTAACCCCCCCTGCCAAAGCGGATTTAGAGCCTGTTTGAATATCTTCTTTATACTCAAATCCGGGATCCCTCAAATGAACATGCGCATCAATAAATCCGGGCAAGACCACCTTGCCGGAGCAATCGATAGTTTCATATCCGGTAAAATCGTCACAAGACGGCTTAAAAACTTTTCCGTTTTTGATAACAAGATCCATCCTGTCACTAATTCCACACGAAGGATCAATGACAAAACCATGTTTTAACAAAAAATTCATCTTTAATTGTTTTCTTTCTCTGTATCAGCCACAACCCCATCATTATCTTTTTTTAAAGAGAAAATATTTTCTTTTTCGTTTTTCACTTTTCGTACACGCATCTTAGTTTTTTTCTCAACCGATTCTTTTTCCTTAAATATGAGAATATCCACTCTATCTTTTTTTACCGTAAACTTCACCGATCTTGATTTATTCTCTTCAGTTTTTTCAAACAATACCTCGATAGACTCCTCCATAAGGTTTTCCGACTTAAAAGTCTCCTTGTATCCCAACTGTCTTGCTTTTCTAGCGTACCATTTATATAGTTTCTCAAATTTTCCCGGTGGACACCAATGGGCAAATCCAAAAACTCTGCTAGACGTAGGTCTTTTTCCCGATGAGAAATCCGGCATACTAAAAACTTTCTGATAAGATACTTTTCTGGAAAAAACAGGAAACTCATCAGGAAACCCATCAGGAATACCTTTAAAATCCCTGACGAAAATTGTCCCTTCTGGAGGTTCTTTCATTCCATCAAATTCGTCTTGTAAAAAACCGACCGATGGGCACAACAGCAAAACCGACACAACCAACAACGTTTTTAATCTATTCATAATCATCTCCTTTATACAAATTTTCCATCTTCATAGACGCTATCGACCAACCAATATTCATCTTTTCTTTCAGGATAATCAAGTGTATAATGCAATCCTCTGCTTTCTTCTCTATGTCGCGCGAATTTTATAATCATTTCCGCCACGGTAGCTATATTTCTTAGTTCTATAAGGTCGTTTGTAATAACAAAATCCCAATAATACTGCTGGATTTCTCTTTGTAATATTTCTATCCGCCTTTTTGCTCTATCCAGTCTTTTATTAGACCTGACGATCCCCACATAGTTCCACATCAAGCGACGTATTTCGTCCCAGTTATGAGAAACCATAACAGTCTCATCGCTATCGGTAGCACAACCGCTATCCCAAGGTTGTATTTCTATATCATCTGGATAAGGCTTAGCCAAAGTTTTCTTAGACTCTTTAGCGGCATTGTTCGCAAAAACAAGGGCTTCCAGTAGAGAATTACTGGCCAACCTATTGGCTCCATGCAAACCAGTACAAGAGACCTCTCCGCAGACAAACAATCTATCTATATTAGTTTTGCCGTTCCAATCGCTCTCTACGCCTCCGCAAAAATAATGCGCCGCCGGAACAACGGGAATAAGGTCTTTATCTATCCGAATACCAAATTGCCTGCATTTCTCAGATATCCCCGGAAAACGTTTATCGATAAAATCCTTTCCTTTAGAAGTTATATCCAGATACACACAATCGTCACCGCTTTTTTTAAGTTCCGTATCGATTGCTCTTGCGACAATATCTCTTGGAGCTAGATCAGCCATAGGATGATAATTTTTCATAAAAGGCGACCCGTCTTTCAGTCTCAAAACTGCGCCTTCTCCTCTAACAGCCTCGCTTATAAGAAAAGATTTAGCATCAGGATGATATAAACAAGTAGGATGAAACTGGACAAATTCTAAATTTTTTATCCTAGCTCCTGCTCTATAAGCCATGGCAAGACCGTCACCGGTAGCGATATCCGGATTAGTCGTATACAGATAAACCTTGCCGGCACCTCCGGACGCAAGCACGGTAACTTTAGATTTAATGGTTATAACGGAATTGCCCTTTATATCCAAAGCATATATACCCAACACCGAATTTTCCGACATATTGGCTGTTTTTTTAGTTGTGATTAAATCTATTGCAACATGATATTCAAGAACTTTTATTCGGGGATTCTTTTTAACTGCGCCGATAAGGGCTTCTTTCACCTTTTGACCCGTCATATCGCCTACATGGAGAATTCTGCGATGGGAATGACCTCCTTCACGACCCAGGTCCAAACCTCCGCCGACTCCATCGCTTAGTGTAAATTTCACACCATATTTTATCAGCTCTTTAATAGAATCCGGTCCTTGTCGGATGGTTTTTTTCACAATTTCTTTGTCACACAACCCCGCTCCGGCTTTACAAGTATCGTTGAAGTGGTTATCAAAACTATCCGTCTCACTCATAACAGAAGCGATACCACCCTGAGCATAATTAGAATTGGAATCGAAACAACCCCTTTTCGTAACTATGAGAACACGAGCAGTCTCAGACGCCTTTAGAGCAAACATCAAACCTGCTATGCCGCTACCTATTACTAAATAATCCGACTCCATTTAGACCGTTATCCTAATAAATCTTTATGTATTTCAACAAATTTTCTAAAAGACCTGTCGAAAGATCTCTCCACATTATCCGGGAAACAACATGCCGGTAATTCTTTCATAGCCAAGTGATAAGACAGACACTCGCAACAAACCCCTTTCCTTGAGCACGGATCATACGAACAATTACACCTCTGTTTGTTCAAACTTTGTCTACATTCCACCGCAATACCTCCTAGAAAGAAAATTTCGCATCGGATTCAATTATATTTTTGAATAACTCTATACCGTCAAGTCCACTCCCGACAACCGCCACCGCATCAAAACGATAACTTTCAAAAACATATTTTTTTTCACCGATATAAAACAAGGCACTTTTTATCAGATGATTCTGTTTTCTATAATTGATAGCGTCTAACGGTGAACCGCAACCGACGGCACGTCTTGACTTCACCTCAACAAAAGCAACGGTATCCCCATCCAAGCCAACAATATCCAGTTCCCCAAACGGAGTCCTGTAATTAGTCTCCAGAATTCTATAACCCTTTTTGATCAAAAACCGCCTAGCCAGATCCTCTCCTCTGTCTCCAAATATTTTTCGATAATGCGTCATGACCAACCACCCTGATGAGACAAAACAGATACAGGCGCAAAAGATTTTCTGTGTATTTTTGTAACCCCCAGTTTTTTCAGAGCGCTCATATGATCTTTTGTGCCATACCCTTTATTATTAGCAAATTTATAACCGTGATAAACCGAGTCATACTCAACCATCATAGCATCTCGAATCACCTTTGCGATAATAGAAGCGGACGCTATGGAGAGACTACGAGAATCCCCCTTTATAATTTTTGTCTGAGTCACTTGTGGTAAATTATCTAAAAAAAGACCGTCAATAAGCAAATGATCCGGAGATACTAATAAGTTATTGACAGCCTCACGCATAGCCAGTTTCGTAGCTTGCAAAATATTTATATCGTCTATAATTCTTTCCGCCACAACACCGACACCCACTTTTATTTCGGGGCACTCCGTAAGTGACGAAAACAATCTGTTGCGTTCCTTCTCCGATAACTTTTTAGAATCATTTATTCCATCTATATCAATATCATTCGGCAGAATAACTGCACATGCAACAACCGGACCGGCCAACGGACCACGACCAACCTCATCAATACCGGCAATAGCCTTCTTGCCTTTTTCCCGCCAATGATGTTCAAAACGCAACATTTTTATCTATTTTTTCAATTCTTTTACGCGAGCGCTTTTACCGAGTTTACCTTTTAAGTAATAAAGTTTCGCTCTTCTAACTTTCCCTCGTCTGGTGACTTCCACCTTTTCCACTCTAGGAGAATGGATCATAAACACACGTTCGACACCTTCACCATAAACAACTCTTCTTACGGTAAAAGTCTCATTCGCATTCTTACCAGATCTTGCAATCACCGTACCGGCGAAAACCTGAACCCTCTCACGTTCGCCTTCGACAATTTTAACAGAAACTTTCACGCTATCGCCAATGTTGAATTCAGGAACCTCTTTTTTTAATGATTCCTGTTCTATTTTTGAGATAATATCCATAACACAACTCCATCCTTATAATTTATCTTTATATTTTTTCCATAAATCCGGTCTATTTTTTTTAGTAAGCCTCACAGATTCCGAAAACCGCCAATCGTCTATCTCTTTATGGTTACCCGATAACAACACATCAGGCACGCTCAACCCCATAAACTCGGCAGGACGAGTATAGTGCGGATGATCCAATAACCCATTATAAAAAGAATCATTTTTCACAGAATCGCCACACCCCAAAACACCCGGTATCTGCCTTACCACGGCATCAACAATGACCATAGACGCCATAGCCCCACTAGTCAAAACATAATCACCTATAGATATTTCCAAAGGCGAAAAAATGCTCCTGATTCTATCATCTATTCCTTCATAATGTCCACAAATAAATAACAGGTGCTTTTTTTTCACCAAGTCATCTATTACCGTTTGCGATAAAACCTTACCGTTAGGCGTCGGACAGATAACGATCGTATCCTCTTTTTTCAGATCAACCACCGCATCATAGAGTGGTTTCGGTTTAAAAACCATCCCCGGACCTCCTCCATAAGGCCTGTCATCAACTGTCCTATGGGGATCGGTCGTATAATCGCGTAAATTAGTATAAGTTATCGACACAATCTTCTTATTTTGCGCCCCGGCTATAATACTTTCCTGCAGTGGCGCAAAATAGGTCTCAGAGAAAATAGATAATATATCAATTTTCATAATTTATTTTACAGCTATACCTTCTTTTTTCAACAAACTTCTGACTGTTTGAGAAGGTTGCGCTCCAACACTCAACCAATGTTCAGCTTTCTCTTTGTCTATCTTAACATCAATTTTTTCTTTCATCGGATTATAGTAACCTATCTGTTCG
>CAZFUR010000035.1:0-3453 GCA_964522245.1 uncultured bacterium
ATTAAAGTCAGCCCCAAACTCTCAGCTGATCCGCAAAAAACCCGTTCAAAAACTTCTCTTATCAAAAACATTATGTACTGTCTATTCGCCCACGCATAGTTTGCCGCCGCACAAACAGCACCAAAATAACGCTGTCCCTCTTTTGATCTGAATGGAGCAGATACAAGTTGTCTATCGGGTAGATCATAGCCATACTTCAAAGGCGCATTTCTCAAATGTCTGATATAATCATCGCAAACCTGATACCCTAAACCTCGCGACCCTGTATGCAACATGACAATTATCTGATCTTTTTCCAACTCAAAAACAGATGCCGTTTCAGAATCGTATATTTTTTCTACCTTCTGTATCTCAATAAAATGATTCCCCGAACCGAGTGTACCCAACTGATTCATCCCTCTTTTTATCGCTCTGAGAGATAAATAATCCGCATCGGCATCATCAAGACACCCCCCGCTTTCGGTCTGTTCCAAATCGTCTTTATTCCCATAACCTTGAGAGACAACCCACCTAGCACCTTTTGATAGAAGCGTTCTTATCTTTTTATCATTTAATCTAATAGCCCCTTCACTTCCCACACCTGAGGGAACCTTGTTATACAACAAAACCATCAGTTTATCCAGCAAAGGCTGAAGATCCGTCTCTTTCAGATTTGTCCTCATGACTCGTACGCCACAATTTATATCGTATCCGATTCCACCCGGCGATATCACCCCGCCTTTATCTATATCCGTAGCGGCGACTCCGCCTATCGGGAACCCGTATCCCTGATGTATATCAGGCATAGCCAGAGAATATTTTACTATCCCCGGAAGACCGGCAACATTCATTACCTGCTCAAGACAACCGTCTTTCAACAGATCATCAATCAAACATGCGCTCGTATAAATACGCCCGGGAACTCTCATTCCCGGGCATCGGTTTTTCTTTATTTCCCAGCAGAACTCATCTATTTGAGTGATTTTTTCTGCTTTCATTTTTTATACCTTACACAAAATCCTCAGGAATCGCCTCGGTATTTTCCGTATTCTCACCGTTTTCGGCTTCCGTTTCGGTTACAAAAACCCTTGTCACTCCGACAAGTTTATCTTTACCGTTAAGGTTGATAAGGCGAACGCCTTGCGTGTTACGTCCTATCACCGAAATATCTTTAACCTTCATCCTGATCGCTTTACCGGATTGAGAGATAAGCATAATTTCATCGGTATCCCCCACACTCATTACACCAACAACCACACCGTTACGATCATTCGTTTTGAGAGTAATAACCCCCTTGCCTCCTCGGGTTTGAGACCTATATTGTTCAAAATAGGTTCGTTTTCCGTACCCATTTTCGGATACTACCAATATCGTCGCTTCGTTATTGACTATCTCCATACCCACAACACGATCGCCTTTATTGAGGGTAATTCCTTTTACTCCCCTGGTAACGCGTCCTGTTTCTCTTATCTGTTTCTCATCAAAACGGATAGACTGTCCTTTTTCAGTAGCAAGAAAAATATCATCTGTTCCCGATGACATTCTTACGGTAATCAACTCATCGTCGTCATCAATGTTTATCGCCCTAATTCCCCCTTTTCGAGGACGGCTATATGCATCAAGATTAGATTTTTTGATAATTCCCTTCTTTGTCACTTTTATTATGTTGCGTTCTTTATCAAACGATTCTACTCTCAACATCGCCGATACACCCGATTTAGGTGATATCCCCAACAAATTCACTATTGCTTTACCTTTACTCTGTCTTGAGGCTTCAGGAATCTCGTACACTTTCAACCAATGGACCATACCGTCTCTAGTAAAAAACAAAATATAATCGTGAGTCGATGCGGAAAACAGATGTTCCACGTAATCTTCCTCTTTTGTCCCCATACCAAGCATACCTTTACCGCCACGTTTTTGTGAACGGTAAAAACTCAACGGCGCTCGCTTTATATACCCTGAATTAGAAACCGTTATAATGCAAGATTCATTCGCTATAAGATCCTCCATCGTTATTTCCGTTCCGCCCGCAACTATATCTGTTTTTCTATCATTACCGTATTTATTTCTTATCTCAATCAAATCCTCTTTTATAATACCTTTTACCTTCAGATCGCTCTCCAAAATAGATTTTAGATAAGATATAGTTTTAAGCAGTTCCTTATACTCCGCATCAACTTTACCTTGTTCCATGCCTGTAAGCTGATACAACCTCATATCTAGTATAGCGGTAGACTGAATTTCCGTGAATTTGAATTTGGCGATCAATTTATTCTGTGCGTCAACCCTATTAGATGACGCCCTAATTATCGACACTATTTCATCGAGATTATCCAAAGCGATCTTAAATCCTTCAAGGATATGAGCTCTCGCTTCCGCTTTATCCAGATCAAACTTTGTTCTTCTTACAATTACTTCACTCCTATGGTCTATATAATGTCCTAAAATCTCTTTTAGACCCATGACTCTCGGTTGACCATGATCCAAAGCGATCATGATAGCGCCAAAAGTTACCTGTAACTGCGTATGTTTATATAACTGATTTAAAACTATTTCCGGGATTTCATTACGTTTCAGGTCAATAACTATTCTCATTCCATCTTTATCTGATTCGTCTCTGATATCGGAAATACCCTCAATCTTCTTATGCCTGACAAGAATCGCTGTTTTTTCAATCAGGGACGCTTTGTTTACGGTATAAGGAATTTCACTGATAACTAAACTCTCTCGCCCGGTTTTGCTTGTCTCCGTAAAAGCACGTCCCCTAACCTTCATACGTCCTCTGCCACGTGTATACATTCCACGGATACCTTCTTCCCCATAAACTATTCCGCCCGTCGGGAAATCGGGACCTTTTATATACTGCGTTAAATCTTCTACCTCGGCGTCAGGATTATCTATAAGATGTACGATAGCGTCACACACCTCACCAAGATTATGTGGGGGTATATTAGTCGCCATCCCTACAGCGATACCCGACGACCCGTTCACCAGAAGATTAGGTATACGGGAAGGCAACACCGTAGGTTCCACCGTAGTCTCATCAAAATTAGGTATAAAATTCACCGTTGCTTTATCTATATCAACCAGCATCTCTTCGGCTATTTTCTCCATTCGAGCTTCCGTATACCTATACGCCGCCGCAGAATCACCGTCCACAGAACCAAAGTTACCCTGCCCATCGATTAAAGGATATCTCATGTTCCACTGTTGAGCCAACCGAACCAGCGTATCGTATACAGCCGTATCACCGTGAGGATGATATTTTTTTAAACACTCTCCGACAACACCGGCACACTTTGAATATTTTCTATTGGATAAAAGCCCTTCCCTATACATGGCATACAAGATTCTGCGATGAACCGGTTTAAGTCCGTCACGCACATCAGGCAACGCACGGCCTACAGTAACGCTCATCGAGTAATCAATATACGAATTTTTCATCTCTTCTTCTATTGAGATATTGATTAT
>CAZFUR010000035.1:3463-10355 GCA_964522245.1 uncultured bacterium
CATACATTGACCTCTTTTTATAAATTAAATATCAAGATTTCTCACTTCAGGGGCATGTTTTTGTATAAACGCTCGACGCGGTTCAACCTGATCTCCCATCAATATGGTAAAAATCTCATCCGCTTTAACGGCATCATCGAGAGTAACTTTTAATATAACACGTTTTTCCGGATTCATTGTAGTCTCCCACAACTGATCAGGATTCATCTCTCCAAGACCTTTATAACGCTGTATGGAAAGCCCTTTCTTTCCTATTTCTCTGACAGCTTTTAAAATATCTTGCGCAGCATAGATAGGTATATTGGCTTTGCCCTCGTGAATCAGATCAAATAATGGATCTTCCGACTTTTTAAAAGAATCTATATCTATTCCTTTTGCCGATAACTTATTTATCAACTTCAATATATCCCGTGATTCCATCAACTCACAAACCCTAACTCCCAACCTTTTAGCTTTAATTTCTTCCGTTTCTTCTTCCTCTTCTTCTTGCGCATCACCTAAAAGCAGTTGATCACCATCGGATGATTCATCTTCAACATCGGAGATCTGATTATCGTCATCATCATCATTACTGACAAATAACTGTATCTGATCACCCGCTTTTTTCTCTTCCTCCTCAAACAAGTCTTGCAGAGCTTTATCAGAATACAAATAACTTATTTTCTCTCCCACAATAACCTGATAAATCGGCAACATCTCTTTTTCTTGATCGTAATTTTTTATAAAATCCAGAAACATTATCCCTTTTCTTCTCAACATATACGAATATGTTTCCAGCCTTACCAAAAGGTCAACGATATCCCTCAATTTTTCCGATTTAATCTTCTCATTTTGTTTATTATTAAACAACTCGACATCATCTATCGCCAACTCTATCAAATAATTATCCATTTCTTTATCGCTTTGCAAATACCGTTCTTTTCTTTTACGCTTAACTTTGTAAAGAGGCGGTTGAGCAATATACACGTACCCTTTTTCTATGAGTTCTCGCATCTGTCTGTAAAAGAACGTCAACAGCAAAGTTCTAATGTGAGAACCGTCAACATCGGCATCCGTCATGATAAGTATTTTGTGATAACGTGCTTTTGATATATCAAAATCTTCATGCCCTATTCCGGTTCCCATTGCTGTTATCATTGTTCTGATTTCTTCATTAGCGAGTACTTTATCTAACCTAGCTTTTTCCACATTTATCAGTTTACCTCTTATAGGTAAAATCGCCTGAAATCTTCTATCTCTTCCTTGTTTTGCGGAACCGCCCGCAGAATCTCCCTCAACAAGGTATATCTCGCACAAGGTAGGGTCTTTTTCTGAGCAAT
The DNA here is from genome assembly GCA_964522245.1 of uncultured bacterium. Taxonomy (GTDB): domain Bacteria; phylum Auribacterota; class Auribacteria; order Auribacterales; family Auribacteraceae; genus CAZFUR01. The sequence goes on from CAZFUR010000035.1 coordinate 4,783, forward strand.
CAGCCAACTTACCCGGTAAAGCAGCACTATCTAACGCTCCTTTCCTCCTCGTCAAGTCACGAGCCTTTTTAGCCGCTTCACGAGCCCTTGCGGCAACAATAGATTTCTCCATTATTTTTTTACTAACCGCCGGATTCTCTTCCAGAAAAATATTTATCCCCTCATTTACCACCGATTCAACAATACCCGCCACCTCACTATTACCGAGTTTTGTCTTTGTCTGACCTTCAAATTGAGGATCAGGCACTTTCACGCTTATAACAGCCGTTAATCCTTCACGGATATCGTCACCGCTCATACTTATCTTTTGATCTTTACTGGAAGCATTATTCTTAAAATAGTTGTTCAAACTCCTCGTAAGCGCAGATTTAAAACCACTCAGATGAGAACCGCCTTCTATTGTATTTATGTTATTCGCAAACGAATATATGTTTTCAGAAAAGGAACCGCTATATTGCATAGACACTTCTACATCTATTTTATCTTTGTTGCGATTAAAGTATATAACCTTCTCATGCAGAACAGTTTTATTCTTATTTAAATGCTCAACAAAAGAGACTATTCCGCCAAGATAATGAAAGGTTTCCTTCTCTTCGGTTCTTTCATCTTTTATAGTTATTTTCAAACCTTTATTAAGAAAAGCCAGTTCCCTTAAACGATTCGATAAAATATCGTATTTATATTCTGTCTCGGTAAATATCTTATGATCAGGTTTGAAGGTTACTTTTGTACCTGTTGTATCTCTACTGCCGATCACCTCAAGTTTTGATACGGCGTAACCTCTCTCATATCTTTGATGATGTATTTTTCCGTCTCTACTAACTTCCACTTCACACCATTTACTCAAAGCGTTTACACATGACACACCAACACCATGCAAACCACCCGATACGGTATAAGATTGATGATCAAATTTACCACCCGCATGAAGCGTTGTCATAACAACTTCAAGAGCAGGTTTTTTTTCTGTCTTGTGCATTTCTACCGGTATACCGCGTCCGTTATCCATAACGGTTATACTGTTATCGTTATGAATTTTGACATCGATTTGAGTACAGTAACCGGCAAGAGCCTCATCGACACTATTATCAACTACTTCAAATACAAGATGATGTAATCCCCTTTTACTTGTATCACCGATATACATAGCGGGACGTTTTCTTACTGCCTCTATACCTTCTAGTACGGTAATTGTTTGCGCATTATACGTCGACATTATTCCTCCCTCAAAAAAAAGAGACCTATCCTTTTACAGGACCCAGTTTAAAAACGACTTGTTTTATTGTTTTATCAACTTCTTTAATTTTTTTTAATATATCTTTTTTATAAAACCTGCTCAACTCCATAAGCCAAGCTGAATTTGAAACATTGACTATCAAAACATTCTTTTCTATTTTATTAGGCAATGTATTCATCGCAACACTTTTGCCGACAATATCACTCCACTCTGATAACAACCTGCCTGTATTAAAATTTTCTTCAACACCCCATTTATCAAGTATTGAATTAATCTGAGCACCTATCAATTCCGGTTCTCTTCTTTCACGAGACCTATTATTTCTTAACCACGCCATTATCTACAAAATACCTCTTTGCGTTAGAAACTAATCCGTTAAGATTTTTCTCATCAGTGCATGTTATAAACATCTGTATATCAGAGTCAAACAAATTACTCAGTAGTTTTTTTTTGCCGGTATCCAGTTCTCCAAAAACATCATCCATCAATATAACGGGATTTTCTTTAAATATCCTCTTTGCCATTTCAAGTTCCGCTACACGCAAAGCGAAACAAACAGCCCTCTTCTGCCCTTCAGACGCATAAATCTTTGCTTTTCTGTTGTTTACAATAATATTAATATCATCTAAATGAGGACCGCAAAGTGCCGTATGCCTCTCTATCTCTCGATCCTTGTTTTTATCTAAAAGATTCATAAAAAAATTACGAATATGATCTTCAGTCGATTCTTTATCTGAAGAAAAAGAAAACGAGTTTGCGTATTCTAACATTAAATGATCTTTTTCGCGAGAAAACTTTTTAAAAAAATCACCCGCCAGAACATTTATTTTACTAATAAAAGATTTTCTTATAAAAATGAGTTTAGATCCGTAAACGGCTTGCTGATTATTATAAGAATCTAACAACGTTTTCTTTACAAAACCGTTTTTTAATATCGTATTTTTTTCTTTGAGGATTTTTCTGTAATTTTGAAGTGCAGATAGATAAACCGCAGACATTTGTGACAAAAGTATATCCAGATATTTCCGCCTGGAAGAAGGGCTTCCTTTAACTAAAACCATATCATCCGGTGAGAATATAACCGTATAAAATAATCCCAACACCTCCGTTGCTTTTCTTACACGATTAGAATTCACATTAATGCTTTTTTTTTTGAGGAATAATATATCTTTATCTCATTCTCACAATCGGAAGAAGATACGTCTCCTTTTATAAAAAAACCGTCGGTATTCCATTTTATCATTTCTTGGTTTCTCGGTGTCCTGAAAGACCTTATATTAGACAGACAATACACGGCTTCAAGCAGATTACTTTTGCCTTGCGCATTACTGCCTATAAAAACATTTCTACCCCTGCTCGGTTCAATATTAACAAGACCATAGTTTCTGAAATTTTTTAAACTTATCGATAAAACCCTCAATTAGACCTCTTATAAATTATCTTAGTTTCATCGGCATAATCACATAAACAAAGTCTTCACCACAAGATATCACACCCGGCAAAGTAGGTTCTGAAAACCCAAACGTAATTTTCTCGTCATCCAACGTTTTTAGCGCATCAATCACATATTCCGGATTAAAAGCGATTGAAAAATCCTCCCCTTTGTAGTCTATAGATATATCATCTTTCGCCTCGCCGACTTCAGGGTTGGACGCAGTAAGAGTCAGACTACCGTCGTTAAAACGAAACTTAACAAGATTTGATTTACCGGTAGCTATTAAAGATACTCTTTTAATTAAACTTATAAATTCTTCTCTGTCTATCTCCACTTTTTCTTTAGACTTTTTTGGTATAACCTGTGAATAGTTTGGAAATTTTCCCTCTATAAGCCTTGATATCATTAACATCTGTTCTCTTTTAAATCCTACATGAGTTTCGGAAAAAAGGATCTCTATTTCTTTTTCTCCATTGAGAATTCTTATAAGTTCATGAACCGTTTTAGCAGGGACAATAACGCCTACTTCAAGGTTAGGGTCTATATCGGTTGACTTTTTAACTTTTGATAATCTACGCCCATCTGTCGCTACTACGATCAACTCACCTTTTGAGATTATAAGGTACACACCGTTTAAAACATATCTTGCCTCATCTGTAGAGATGGCATAGGCTGTTTTTTTCAACACTTCTTTGAACATATTTTCCGTTAACTTTATAGAATGAACTTTATCGAGTCTAGGTAGTCTCGGGAATTCCTCCGCAGACATTCCCATAAGCCTATATACGGCGTTACCCGATTTTATGACCCCTATATAATCGGAACTGATTTCTACTTCAACTTTATCGCCTACGATTTCTCTCGTTATCTCGAAAAACTTTTTACCCGGTAAAGTACATGTACCTGTTTCATTCACATCCGTATCTATATTAAATTGTACACCAACTTCAAGGTTTGTGGATGTAAGTTTAAGCTCTTTTTTATCGGAAGACTCGATAAATATATTTGATAATATCGGTAACGTAGTATTTGATCCTACAACGTTTTGTAATATACTCAATGCATCATTTAGTACAATTCTATCACATGTGAAATTCATAATTTAAACCTCCTATATAATTACTGTTATTATTTTATTATAAAATAGTATTAATAATAATACCTGTGAATATCTGGATAACGATAACAAGTTACCTTCAAAAAAATATGGGTACAACCTGTTGATAACCTGTTGATAAAATAGCTGTTATCCACATACTAAAAAAAAACTAAATGTTATCCACCCTTTATTCATAAGAAACTAACAAGTTACTAACAGGTTCTTCACAAAGGGATTATTTTTGATCGAATGCTCTAGTTTCCAGTTTTTTAGTGTATATATCAATGGTTCTTTTTAGTTCACTGTTTTCTTTTTGTTTTTTTTCAATACTTCTTACTGCATGTAAGACCGTTGTGTGGTCTCTGCCCCCAAATGCTTTTGCTATTTCCGGTAAAGATAGTAAAGTAAGGTTTCTTGTTAAATACATAGCTATCTGTCGTGGAAGAACAATTGTTTTAGTTCTTCTTGTACCTAATATGTCTTGTACTCTTATATCGTATTGTTCTGCTATGTAACGTTGTATCTGTTCTGTGCTTAGAGCCTTTGCGACTTCTGTTTCGAAAGAATCTTTTAATATGTCTTCAACCAAATCTCTGGTTATTTTTGAGTTTGTTATAGAAGAGTAAGAAGCGATTCTAATCAAGGCTCCTTCGAGTTTTCTTATATTTGATTTTATCTTATCTGCCAGAAAATATATTATATCTTCTTCTATCTCTATTTTTGAGGTTTGTGCTTTTTTTCTAAGTATTGCGATCCGTGTTTCTATATCGGGCGGTTGCAGATCTGTAACCAAACCCCACTCAAAACGTGATATAAGTCTATCGGCGAGGTATTTTATATCTTTTGGGGGACGGTCGCTGGTTATAATTATCTGTTTTTGAGCATCGTACAGTGTATTAAAAGTGTGAAAAAACTCTTCTTGGGTTTGTTCTTTACCGCTTAAAAATTGTATATCGTCTATGAGTAGAACATCTACGTTTCTGTATTTTTTTCTAAACTTGACGGTTTTTTGATTAAGTATGGAATCTATAAGTTGGTTGGTAAAAATCTCACTGGAGACATAATGGACACGCAAATCAGGGTTATCGGCATGACATTTATTTCCTATAGCCTGCATGAGATGTGTTTTCCCAAGACCGACCCCGCCATATATAAAAAGAGGGTTATACACTTTAACCGGTGATCTTGCAACAGCGATTGCCGTTGCATGGGCGAATCTATTACTTGATCCTACAACAAAAGTATCGAATGTGTAGTTATGGTTTAAGACAGGGCTTTGAGATTCTAAAGATGATCTTGAAATTCTAAATTTGGAGGCAGAGGGTTGTTTTTGCCTTGTTTTATTTTTTAAGGTTTTAGGAATTTTTACCACGTCAAATTTTATATCCAGTTCTTCCCCTAGCTCCATAAATAGTGCGTCTTGTATTATGGTAGAAAAGTTTTCTATCATCCAGTTTTTCGTTAAATTATTAGGTAATTCAATGTGTAGAGATTTATCGTTTATACAAACCTTCTGTATACATTGAAACCACGAGTTAAAACTGGCTTCGCTGATATTTTCTTTAACGCGATCTAATACGTTGTTCCAAAAAGCGGGGGCTACCAAGAAAGGCTCCTTTTTAATAAAGTTATCCACAGTGTGAATAATACAACACTCAAACAGCAAGCAGGTATAGATTTAATCAAATTTGAAACAAAAATAACAGGAAAAATATAAAATTTTTTAGCGATACTCAATAAAAATAAAAACTGTAATATTTTAATCTGTCAATAAAAATAAAACATTAAAAATAGTCTCAATA
>CAZFUR010000036.1:0-10145 GCA_964522245.1 uncultured bacterium
GACTGATACTTATATCGGTTATTTTTTCCGCCAATCCAGAATTTATTATAGAAATGCCGTGAAACAGTTTTTTTTCTCTTCGGTCTATGCGCAGTCCGTAGACGGAATCACGGTATACGGTTTTTCCATTATCGTTTAAATATTCGATGAGTGCCGTGAATATTTTTTCGGAGTTAGCGGGGTTTTGCGCTTCAAATTCCCAACCGATTCGCCATCGCTTTGCGGTTTGTTGAACCGATGTTATCTTGAAACGAAGAGTATCCAGAGCGAAGAGGGAATTCGCCGATATTAAGACGATAAACAGTAACAAAAATATTTTCTTGGTCATTTTTCACCCTGCCCATTTTGGGATTGAGTTTATCATATATAAAAAAGTTCTATCAAACAGTTTTTATCTAACTGCTTGATTCTTTTAAGTTGATTTTAGAGGGTAGCGGATATATAATCCTGCCTAATTGATAAATAAAAAATATTTGGGAGTATCTAGATGAAAGTTACGCTTATTAATCCGCCTAGAGTATCTGAGAATATGGCGACGCTGAGAGATGAGATTTGTTTTCAAGACGTTATTTATACACCGTTTCCCTTAAGGTTGGCGCAACTTGCGGGTGTTATCCGACTGCAGATACCTGGTGTGAAAATAGGAATCATAGACGCCAATGCGTTGAAAATGAGTCTCACCGAACTTGAGGAGAAGATCGAATCACCTGATCTGATGATATTCCAGACCGCTCCCGGGATAATAAAAGAGGATTATCGGGTAGCGCAGTTGGTCAAGAAGAAATCGCCTTCTTGCGTGACTGTTATGATCGAAACGGGAATAGCGCCTTTGTTTCCTGAACGGATTCTTGCCGATTTCCCCGCGATAGATATCTTGATTCAAGGTCAACCTGAAAAGGTAGTGCCGGATATATTAAGGTCGCTTGATGATCTTGGGAATGTGAAAGGGATATCGTATCGTTCGGGTGAGGTTGTGAAAAACAACGGTGCCGCCGATATAATGACCGATCTGGATTCGCTTCCTTTCATGGCTTACGACCTGTTGCCGATGGAGAAATATTCCATCAGTTTCATGGATGCGCCTCTGCATGAGAAAGTCTTGCCCGGTGTGAGGTTGCGCACCACACGTGATTGTCCGTATGGGTGTCCGTTTTGTATAATCGGTTCAACCGATTTGCGCGGGTACGACAGGAAATGGAAAAAAATGTCTGTGGGCAGGGTTGTCGATGAGATAGAGTATCTGGTTAACGAATGGGGGATATACGGCATATTTTTCTGGGATGAAACGTATACATTAGATCGTCAACGAGCGTATGATATATCGGCAGAAATTATCAGGCGTGGGATACGTATAAGGTGGCGTTGTCTTACACGTATTGATTGTGTGGATAAAGAGTTGTTGGAGATAATGTATAAGTCGGGGTGCAGGCAGATAGAGTATGGGCTTGAGGCGGGTGATCCTGATGTGCGTAAGAAGTTGCACAAGAATTTTCCTAATGAGCAAGCGGTCTCGGTGATAAAACAGACACGTAAAGCCGGTATTAGAGCCAATGTCGATATGATTATCGGTATGCCGTGGGAGACAAAAGAGTCTCTCAAAAAAACGTTGTGTTTGGCAAAACAACTCAATGCGGATAATCTACATCTGACTATGGCGTTCCCGTATCCGTGTACAGCGTACTATGAGATTGCCGAAAAGGGCGGGTTGCTGGAGTTTGACGATATATATAACCTTATGATTCATCAGCGTGTGCGTATAGGAGCGAAATCGTTTGTAAAAACGTTTGAGCTGTCTTCATCGGATTTGGAAGCGGGTTGGAACTCTGTCCGTTCTTCTATAAACAAATATTATATTTTGAGAAAAACTTTTTGTGAGCCTTTAAGTTTTGTCAAGCTGTTCATGTCGTGTGCAAGCGGCGGAGAGTTTGTGGCTTTATTCAGTAAAGGTATACGCAGATTTTTCAGGACGATATTCAAAACAAAATGAAAATTTTACATATCTGTAATTCCAGAGTTTACGGTGGTGGCGAAGAGCATGTCAGAACGATTTTGAAATACCTTAAACGGGAAGGCGTTGATGTCTGTGCGGCTGTCGTGCCTGATTCCGGATTGAGCGTTGTCTTAGGTCAAGAAACTATTCCCGTGTATCCTTTTTTTATCTCAAATAAGTTTGATTTTAAATCGTTTTTTAAATTGTGCAGACTTATCAAGCGGGAATCGATATCTTTACTACATACTCATAATCGTCAAGAGGATCTTATCGGTGCGTTGGCAGGTTTTGTAACGGGCATACCCGTCGTTACGACAATCCACGATCGTATTAATATGGATCAGAACGGAAAAAAAGTTCGGAACATTCAATCCGCAGTGTATCATTTTATCTTGCGCAATCTTTTCAGCAAACTGATTACCGTTTCAAAAGCGACCTGTGACGATCTAAGAGAATTCGCCAAAGTTTCAGACGAGAAAATGGTTCATATCGTAAACGGTTTAGACCTTGATAGAGTGAAAGGTGAGTGCAACCCCAAACTAACAAAACAGTCGATCGGTATCGGCTCTGACAAAAAAGTTGTGGGTTTTGTTGCCAGAATAAGGGGCGAATCGTTTGGGAAAAAAGGGATAATTCATCTGATAGAAGCGTCACAAAGGATCATCAAAAAGGTTGAAGACGTGGTTTTTGTTGTTTCCGGCGAAGACGAGAAAGCATCAAGAATATTGACCAAAGTTTGTGATGAGAAAAACGTTGGAGATTATTTCAGGTTTATAGGTTACAGAGATGATATTGTGGAAGTTATGCGCCTTTTTGATCTGTTGGTTTGTCCTTCTTTGTTTGAGGGATTGCCGAGGGTGGTTTTGGAATCTATGGCTATCGGTGTGCCGGTGGTGGGGTCGGATGTAGACGGGTTGCCTGAGGTGATCGAAGACGGTTTGACGGGGTATCTTGTTCCGCCTGCCGATTCAGATGCTATTGCCGATAAGGTTGTCAAATTATTAAAAGACGATGAGTTGCGCAAAAAGTTTTCCAAAAATTCTGTAGCTAAGATAGAAAAATTTTTCAGGGCAGAGATTTCTGCTTTACGGACCGTGGAAGTTTATAAAACCTTGTTGAGGGGTACAAATTGAAAACACGTGGTTTGAATATATGTATTGTCACCAGAATAACATCCGATCATGATTTTGGCGGAATGCAACATTATGTAGACCTGTTAGCTGAGGGGTTCGTAAAACGTGGTAACAAAGTTTATATCATAACTACCGCATTGAAAGACGGTTCTGTTTTTATGAAAACCGAATCCGACATCACCACATATTTTTTGGAAAATACGAGACCCGGTAGTTACAGAAGGGGTTTTTTTAAAAAAGCGTACCTGAAATATCGTGAGATCGACGCCGAGAACCATATAGATATCATACATGGACAAAGCGCATCCGCCTTGGCTTTTTGTGGTGGTAAAGTTTCCGTTCCGGTTGTAACGTCTTTGTTTGGAGTGGGGTATTGTGAAACACCTTATACGAAGTTGATCTTTCCTAAGCTGAGTTTAGTCCAGAAACTGAAATTTCTTTTAAAGTTACCAAAAATAGCCGTTTCCATGCGGTACATGTATAAGGCGGCGTTTATGTCGGATAAGGTAATAGTCATCAGCCGTTTTTCCGAGCGAGAGCTTATCAGGATAAAACCTGAGTTGCCAAAAAGCAGGATAAAACTTATCCACTGCGGAATAGAATACGAAAATTTTGATTTGGCGAACAAAAAACTTCTAAAAAAACAACTTGGTATAAAAGGGAATATGATTCTATCTGCAGGCAGAATTGAAGTCCAAAAAGGTGTCCATACATTACTGGAAGCGTGGTCTAAACTCAATTTGCAAGATACGGAGCTGATTGTTGTCGGTGACGGATCATATCTGAAAAAATTGAGGAAAATCGCACGAAAGAGACGACTGAAAAATTGCAGGTTTTTGGGTAGTGTACCTAGAAAAGTTTTTTCGGATTATTTTGCCGCGGCGGATTTGTTTGTGTATCCCGAATTGACCAAACCTGCATTCGGTTTGGTGGCGGCTCAAGCGCTTGCTAAGGGAACTCCTGTTATCGGATCGGATCATGGTGCGATACCGGAAGTGATTGGTGATGCGGGGTTTTTGTTTAACCCATCGGACTCGGACGATTTAGCGGAAAAGATAGAATATTTTTTCGATAACAGGGAATCTTGGGAGTATCTTGGACAAAAAGCTCAAAATCGTGTAGAATCTCTTTTTTCCGTGTCGTTAATGTTGAAAGAGACGTTGGGTTTGTATTTTGATCTAATCAAAAAGAAGAGAAGATCTGTATGAAAATTTTGTATATAGGAAGCGAACCTGTACCCGGCAACAAAGGCGGGTCGATACATTTTATGGAAGTCTCGCAAGGGTTGGCGAAGTTGGGGCATGAGGTGGTGGTATGTGTGCCTAAAGAAAAAGGAATGCCAAAGAATGAGGTTTTAGACGGGGTGAGAATTATTCGGGTTGGGATGAGGTTTGCAAGGCGGACAATGCCTATTCTTGCTCTGAAAAAATGGGGGATACTCAAAAAAGAGAACCCTGATATCATTATGGAGCGGTTTGTCAGTTTTGGAGGTGCGGGAGCGTTGTTGGCGAAAAAGCTGAACCTGCCTTTTGTCTTGGAGGTGAATAGCCCTCACACGGAAGAGTTGATATATAGGTTTAATATAAAAAATCGTTTGTTGGCGACATTGTTTCGCAAATGGCGTAATTTTCAGTATTCTGTTGCTACAAAGGTACTTGTTACATTGGAGTCTGTTGTCCCCGAGTTTGCTCGGGACCGATTTTGCAAGGTGGAGTGGGCGGCGAACTGTGATCTTTTCGATAAAGACAAGACTAGCGTAAGAGAAAGAGATCTGCTTAGAGTCAAATTAGGGCTAAGGGGGTCTCCCGTGGTAGTGTTTTTGGGGTCGTTTAGGAATTGGCATGGCGTTAGGCATTTGTCTCAGATTATATCGAAGGTTGTATCAGAGATCCCGCACGCTAAGTTTCTTTTAATCGGTGACGGTCCCGAACGCAAATCTGTTGAGGAGGAGATCAAGGTTGCGGGTCTGAAAGAGTCTGTTGTTTTTCTCGGAGAGGTACCGTATGCGTCTGTTCCCGGGTATCTGTCGTTGGCGGAACTTGGAATAGCCCCGTATGACTGCAGTGAGTATCCTCCGTTGGAGCGGTTCGGTTTTTTCTGGTCGCCTCTGAAAATTTTTGAGTATATGTCTTGTTCTTTGCCGGTGGTGACGATAAATATCGACCCTTTGAATAATATCGTGAAAGACGGTGTGCGCGGTCATCTGGTTGATGAGGGAGATTGGGATGGGTTCGCGAAAAAGATAATAAAAATGCTGGAAAGTTCCGCTAACTGCCGTATCATGGGGGAGTCGGCGAAAAACTTTGTGACGGCTAATTATAGTTGGAAAAAACATGTCGAAGGACTTAATTCGATATTAACGGATTTATACGGATAGGATCGCTTATGGGGAAAAAAATTGTTTTTGACGCAAGAGTCTGTGACGGAAAAGTCCACGGAATATCACGTGTGGCGGAGCAGTTGATATCAAATATTCTCGCTCAAGATAGAAACAACGAATATGTTTTGTTTGTTCTTAACGATTACTTGCGCGATAAATTACCGGATTATGATAACCTTTCTTACCGAAGGCTAAGCAGTTCGCTATATTCCATCAGGGAACAGTTTGAGGTTTTAAGATGTGCTAGCGCCGAAAACCCTGATATTTTTCATAGTCCCACGTTTACCGCTCCTTATTTTGCCAAGTTTCCGGTCATAATAAATATTCACGATCTGACACCGATGGTCTATCCTGAGTTTTTTCATATTAAATACAAATATTATTACAACTTTTTTGTGAAACGAATAGCCCGTAAAGCTACAAAGATTATCACCAGTTCAAACTGTTCCGCAAAGGATATAAACCGATTCACAGACGTGGATTTAGAGAAAATATCCGTAGTCTACAACGGGGCGTATTCTCCGGGGGAAAAGGAAGAGCCGATAAACATTGAAGGTTTGAATCCGGGTTATATCTTGTTTGTTGCCAACGAGATGCCCCATAAGAATTTTGTGCGTTCGGCTCAGGCTTTTGGGGAACTTCAAAAAAGAATGCCGAAATCAAAGTTACAGATGGTTGCGGTGGGTATTTCAGATAAATATTTTGAGGAATCGTTATTGAAAAATATACCTAATATTTTTTGTGTCAAATACCTGACTCCAAATCAGCTTATGTCTTTATACAAAGGGGCGTCTATTTTTCTGTTCCCGTCGTTTTACGAAGGGTTTGGTATTCCACCGATTGAGGCGATGGTTTATGGTGTACCTGTTGTGAGCTCTAATTGTTCCTGTATGCCGGAGGTTTTGGGTGATGCGGCGTTGTTGGTTGATCCTAGTGATGTGTCGCAGATTTGTGACGCGTTGCATAAACTGCGATTAGATAGGAACTTAAGACTTAGCTATACGGAGAAAGGTTACAATCAGGCAAAAAAATATTCGTGGCAGAAATCGGCAGGACAGATAATAAAGATCTATGAGGAAACCGAATAATGAAAAAGGTTGCTATAATACATGACTGGTTGACCGGTATGCGTGGCGGGGAGAAATGTCTGGAGTTGTTTTGTGACATATTTCCTCAGGCGGAGATATTTACTCTTGTTCATCTGAAGGGCAAGGTTTCAGCCAAGATAGAATCGCATAAAATTCATGTGTCTTTTATACAGAAGTTGCCGAATGTTGAGAGATATTATCGTCATTATCTGCCTCTATTTCCGTCGGCGATAGAGAATTTTGATCTGACGGGATTCGATCTTGTTATAAGTAGCAGTCATTGTGTGGCTAAAGGTGTTATCCCTTGCGTCGGAGCAAGACATGTCTGTTACTGTTATACGCCTATGCGGTATGCGTGGGATATGAGACATGAGTATTTCCCGCTAAAAAAAATGGGGTTTTTGAAAAAAAGATTGATACCGATTGTATTAAATTATCTGAGGGTTTGGGATATCTCCACAAACAATCGTGTCGATGAATTTATCGCTATATCGGAGCATGTGGGGAAAAGAATAAAACGCAATTACGATAGAAAATCATCGGTTATCTACCCGCCTGTAAACACAAAATATTTTACTTTGGGTGAAAAACAGGACGATTATTATCTGATGGTTTCTGCGTTTGCGCCGTATAAGCGTGTTGATCTTGCTATTGAGGCATTCAATAAATTGAAGTTTCCTCTCGTCATAATAGGATCGGGTCAAGAAGAGAAAAAATTGAAGAAAATGGCCGGCAAAAATATCAAGTTTTTAGGTTGGTTGTCTGATGAAGAGATACTTCGGTACTACAAAAATTGTAGAGCTTTTATTTTTCCCGGAGAAGAAGATTTCGGTATTACTCCTCTAGAAGCGATGGCTTGCGGTAAACCTGTGGTGGCATATAAGAAGGGTGGCGCTTTGGAGACGATTGTGGGTTACCTTCCCGGTAAAAAAGGGTACACGGGTGTGTTTTTTGAAAACCAAACATCGGAAGATTTGTCTAAAGCCGTCCTCATGGCAAGAAAAATAGAGTTTTGTTCAGACACAATCAGAAAACACGCTTTGAAATTTGATACAGACGTTTTTATCGATTTATTTAAAGAGAAATTCAAGGCGTATATCCCTTAAAAATTTTATAGGTATTGGTGAATTATGGCATTTGTTGTTGATCGTGATACAAAAGCAGGCGTTTTTGTGGAGGATTCTTCAAAGGTAATAGAACATATGATGAACCCGAACAATATGGTATGGCTAGATTTTTATCAGCCTAATTACCGTTGGATTCAACAAAAATTCCGAATACCTAAACGGTTGATTAACGCCTGTTTGGAGGATGGATCGTATTGCGAGTTTATAAAGGGAATGTTTTTATTGAAGATCGTAGCGATGAATGCTGATGATATAGATGAGACGGTGTTTTTGAAAATTATCGTTGGGGAAAGAGTCATTTTTACATTGCGTGATTCCACAATCCGATCTATTGATCCGGAACGGTTGGATGGTGATAAGTTGGCGGTTAAGCTGGCTGGTGGTGCGGATAATCTGTTGTGCTATTTTCTTGATCGTATAACAAAAGATTACCGATTGGTTTTGGAAAAATTACAAAACGAGTGCGATGCCTTTCAGCTAGAACATATAGGCAACTTTAACCCTTATGACAAAATATACGATTTGAGTAACCGTGTTACTTCTTATCCTCAGATATTCACACAACAGCTAGTTGTCCTGCGAGATCTTGCTTGTCGCACGACTCCACTGCTGAAAAAATCATCTATCCTACAGTTGCGTGGGGTTTTGCAACGGGTAAGATCGGTTTGCTCCGGTATGGTCAGTCTTGAGAAATCGTTGATGGTGTTTTTGAAAATACAGTCGATCCATTCCCTGTCACATAGCTACAAAAATCTACGCATGACTATAATCGTATCCGCACTGGCATTGATGCTATGTTTACTGATGGCGACACTGTTTTTCTAAACTATTTTACCGACAAAATCAGTACCTTTTAGGAACAGACGGTGCTTTCACGGGTTGTGTCGGCACTGATTTAGGCTGAAAATTGTTTTTCGGCGGTAAAACGGTGTTTGCGGATACAGGCGTCTTGGGTGGTGTGAAATCTTTCTGTCGGTGAATTTTCTGTAACCTCATATTCTCCTGCACCTGTCTGTTGAGGATATTCTCTCTGGAATATTCCAATGCTTTTTGGTGCATTCTGATAGATTCGCTCATGGCGATAGGATCGAAATCAGGAAATTCGTTTATAAGCATATCGAACTGGTTGTCGCCTCGTTTGATGGTTTTCTTGGAACCGTCGGGCGACAGTATCGTAACCTCTGAGATAAGTCCATCGGATCCGTATTTGTACAGATACTTTATGCCTGTCTTTTTGTTATATACCGATACGAGTTTGCCGTCACTATTAAGTTCTCTCACGATTTCTTCGGAGGAACCTTTATTTTCTATGATAAATTTTACGTTGCCGTTGTCGTCGTATTTGTATGTGTATGCTTTTACGGATGGTTTTGTCTGGAATGTCAGTGACGAGATTTTTAGGTCATCATTATCCGAACAAGCTCCATTTTTTACAGTTTTCCCGTTGGAATCGATTTTTTCAAATGTTTTTGGAGAACCGTTCTCAAAGAGATATTTGTATATGTAATCGTTACCCGTTTTATCGGTTTCTTTTGTTAGCAGACCGTTGTTGTTGAAATATTTTTTCTGAATAACGGTTCCTTGTTGATTTTTAAAAATTACCTGTGTTCCGTTCTCTGTCGGCTTGTACTCTACGGATAAGTCGCTGCCGTCTGTTTTGATGGAGTGGACTTTTCTGTCGGAGCCGATAAGTTTTACGGTCTTCTTCCCTTTGGGGTTTATGTTCAGTATTTTTGTCGGATTGTTTTGGTCGTCGTATACGATAAAAAGTTTTGAGCCGTCGGGGAAATATGCTTGTCCTATCATGTTTGAAGCGTCTTCAGACAGTTCGACGGGGAGTTTCTCTAACGGTATTTTTTTATTTTTATCTTTTATGCTTGGGATTTTTTCTGCTATTTTCGGTCTGATTGCCGGTGTTTGGACCCCTCTTAACCCTTGAGCGGTTACTGGAGCATATGATTTTATCGGCGCGCTGGGGATTGCTCTGGTCTTATTGATGGGGGGTGTTGTGGGTTTGGTTGTGATCTTTGCGGGAAGAGAAGAGGGAGGAGCGGTCGGCGGAGTAAACGGTTTTTCCGTTGACGGTAATTTGGAGACTTTACCTGTCGGTTTATTGCCGGGTTTAAGTTTTTTTACTTTGTTACCTTTTTTTTGTGTGACCTTTTTCGGTTCGGTTTTTTTTGTAATCTTCTTTTCCGGTTCAGGTTTCTTTACTTTTTCCGATACGGAAGTTTTTTCCGGCTCTTTTGTATTTGAATTGTCAGATTCTTCTTCCGACCACCACCAATTGAAACCTGTGGTTGAAAACAGGGCGATAGTTAATATCAGTAACCATTTCAATGACGATGTTTTTTTTCTAGCGGTCATTTGAATCCTCCTTAAATTAATCTTTATTTAAATGAATTTAAAACCATTTTTATAGAATGT
>CAZFUR010000037.1:0-10032 GCA_964522245.1 uncultured bacterium
CAAGTTTACCATACTGTGTCTCATTTTTAAACGGAGCGACTATAACTCGTCTGATTCTAAATTTATCCAGTTCAGGATGCACAAAATAATTATTAGGCACAAACTCTTCATCTGTAACCTGATAATACCCCTTCATAACTTCCCTCGCCACAATACAACCTGACAAAAAAGGGATCAAGAGCGCCAAAATTATTATTTTTCGCATAAAAGAAAACCTCTCTGGTTTAAAACCGTTCTACGAGAAAGAGAAGCAATTACTGTTCCAGAAAAAACACCCCACCCGCAAAACAATAGAGAAGTAAATAGAATTATAGACAAGAATTAACAGGAAAATTCTACCCTATTATTAATTTTCTTTCTTCAAGGCAATCTCCAGAGAAAACTCTTCATCTCCGATAGTAAAGGGCACCACAACACAAGGAACATCTTTAGGATAATCGGTATAATGACCTGCTCCGACACAAACCACAGGCAACGCTATTTTGAAATTAAACCCTTTCTGAGCAAGCTCACCTTTTGCACCGCCCGCAACCATATTAGCTATTTCCCCCACAGCATCTTTCACATCTTCATTCATGGTTCCTATCTCTACACCGAGCATATTTTCCACCATTTTTATCGCAACAGATTCAGGAAAGTTCACCGTGACAGACCCCGTAGTTTCACCAACTACGCTTATCGTCCCGGAAATATCACTTTTTAGTTTTTTATCACCTCTAAGATAAGGATTACCTCTCTCAGGGGTCAGGGCAGCCATAGTGGACAGAGCATTTACAGTAGCGTTTATGAAAGGGTTCACAAATTCAACATTCATCTTTCACCTCAATCTTTCAAATCATCTGTTTATCACAGCGTCAATTTTGCCTTTTAGAACCTCAGGCGTAAACGGTTTTACGACATAATTGTTAACACCCGCTTTGACAGCTTCTACGATTTCTTCTTTTCCGGCTTCTGTCGTAACCATGATAATCGGTATATTTTTGTAAGACTCGCTTGCTCTGACCGATTTAACAAACGTAAGACCATCCATTTCGGGCATATTCCAGTCCGTCATGATCAGACCGACTCCATCCAGTTTAGTTATAGCATCTAAACCATGTTCAGCCTCAATCAGATCTGTAAACCCGATTCGCATTAGAGTATTTTTAACAATACGCCGCATTGTCGAGGAATCATCCACAACGATTACCTTCATAATTTATATCCTCCTTTTTCTGTTAGCTTGCCACTGTTTCATATCGTCATAAAATATAATTATATAAGCAGAAAAAAAGTTTATTTACTAACAAGCTTATTGTTTATATTCTTCAACGATTTTGAAATGAGATACTTTTCTAACTTTGAGATTTTCTTATTTTTAGAAAAAACGGTAAGACTCTTTAATGCGACCTGAGAATTAAATTTTCCCAACGATATGATAGCAGACCTGCGAACTCTGGCGTGAACATCTTTGAGAAACTTCACCAAAAAGTTCACCGATTCTTTTCTCCGGATCTCACCGAGAATCATGGCGATAAACGACTTTGTCCATAGATCATCATGATTGATAAACTCACTCATATGTTTAAACAAGACATCTTCTTTCCGTAAAAGAGTTCTATAAACGTCTCTGACAAACCGTTCGTCTCTAAAAAACGGAAATACCGCCTCAATCTTTTTGCACGCTTCACTTTTGCCAAATGCTCTAATAGCGCTTTTTGTAATTCTATCGTAATATTTCGGTTCGATTTTTTCTTGACTTAGACTTTTGAGAATAATAAGCAGGTGCTTTTCCACTCTTTTGTCATTGAAGTAGCCCAAAGCATCCAAAGCAGACTTTCTGATATACCAGTTATTCGAGTAACACTTTTTAATTATACTCGGCAAGGTACTTAAAGATCCTATCCGCCCTAGCGTATTGAGTAATCTGCCCTGCACTTCAGGTTCAGGGAAATCAATAAATTTCAGCAAACAATCAATTCCCTCACCGCTAGATAAATCTCCAGCCAGCTCAATATACCTAATTAATACACTCGGTTCAAGATCATCCCTCAGATTATCCAACACAAAAGACAGTACATGTTTATTTTGACAATGGACAATTTCCTGAGCTATTACAGACCTTATCAAATCGCTACTATTATCCAGCATTTTGTAAAAAATATCCATCAATTCATCGTTGTCTTTATATATCTTGCACAATGTTCTGATTGTTTCTATTTGGACATCTTCGGAATCGCTGTGCAACAATTCTTTTAATTTCTCCATCAGTTCTTCTTTATCGATCTCTCTAGAATCCGTCTGACCCAATGCACCTATTATTTTTATGGCCTGTATTTTTAAATCTTTGTCATCAACGTCCATGAAGCTGACAACTTCGTGCAACGCAAATCTCTCTTTTATAAGGCACAAAGCTATTATCAAGTTTTTCTTGTTCAAATTGTTTTTATCCATCATCAACTGTTTAATTTTATCCAGAACCGTCTGTCCGCCAACCAGTGCCAAGGCACCTATCGCAGATACGACCACATCGGGCTCACTGTCTAAAAGTAATAAAAGTAGCGGATCGATCGCTTTAGAATTCAAGGACAATCCCAACCCCAAAGCCGCCTCCACTTTGATATCTTTATTCTTCTGTTTCACAGCTTTTGAGAGAGCAGACAAAGCCTTTGGAGACATATTATTCGATAAATATTTTATTGATAACAGTTGCCTATCAACATCTTTTTTGTTTAATTGGCGGATAAAAAAATCTGTCATATTTTTTTCGGACGCAAGAAATGTGTTTAGAATATCATCCTGAAGTTCCTTCTCGATAATCAAACCCAAAATCGGTTCAGGATTAAACGGTTTTTTCATTCTCCTTAAAAACCACAAAAGCACTTTCTGATCAGCTAAGACCTGTTGTCCGATTTTGTCAGTCACAATTTCAATGATTTCATCATTCTTAAATTTTTTAAAAAACCCCTGAATAAAATTAAATATATATTTATTCCTTTGGTACTTTTGGATTTCGACCACTTTATTTTCTATTTTGTACAATGCGGTAAGAATATTTAGGACTTTTATAAAATCCAACTCTTCACTGTCCAGCATATCGAATAACTCCGGTACGACAGATGGATCACCCGTGTCACCCAAAAATTCTATCGCCAACATTTTTAAGGTATTATCATTTAGGAGGTTCAAAATCTCATCTATGACAGATTCGTCAGCTATTTTTGTCAAAGCAAAAACGATATGGAATTTTTCCCACGGGGTTTTTCTGGTTTTTGCTTCTTTTAAACATTCCAATAAGAACGGGACTTCGCTTTTACCGCCAATATTTCCGATAATCTCTATAATAGCAAGCCTGACATTTTCTTCTTTTTCAACACCGAACATTTTTAACAACAGAGGCAATGTTTTGCTACTTTTCAGATACCCAAGAATTATTACCGCCACAATACGGTCATTTTTATCTTCGGACAAAATATAGCCTAGAATATAATCTATAATCCGTTCTCCGAAATGCCCCAAAATAGCTAAAGACGCGTTTCTTACATCCGCCTGCGGGCTTTTGACCAATCCAAGAAGATATTCTATACATTGATTAACGTCTTTTTTCAGCAGTTTATCGATAGGAATCTGTGATTCTTGCGGACTTAAAAAAGCGGAACAGTTAGCAAGCATTTCGATTTCAAAATTTTCTTTTCTATTGAGGATTTGATTCGGATTATTTTTAGACATTGTATTCCTTGAGAACTTTTATAAAGAAGCCCATACAACTTTATGTTGAGACTGATCTACATAGAATTTTACATATTTGAGAACTTCTTCAATGACAAGTTTTCTGCCTGCGATACACACTCTCGTGCCCGGCTGAACTGAACCTTTAATTTTTATAAAGAGAGCTTTGCCCTGACCTGCTTCTTCGACGATAAGACCTTTTTCATCTTCCAACGTTTTTATTTCTCCTAATATCTTATCGTACATAACCAATACTTTGAGTAGATTTTCCGCATTATCTTTATAGACAATCTTAACCATTTCTCTGGGCATAGCGCATACTGTTTCGCCCAAAGACATCCTAATCTTCTCAAGATTGGCCTTACACCCTTCAATGATCTGATCAATTTCAGCGATTTTCTTTTTTGTCTCTCTCCTCACACCCACTTCCATATATGTCTGTACACCTGTTTCAGTACCGACATCTTTGACAATAATTTCTTTGCCCGCAATAACACTAGAGCCCATTATGACTCCTTCCACATATACACCATGCTCAGCAAAAAGGTTACTGGAATACACCAGTTTTTTGACCGTAATAGACTCATTAGAGCTCACTGTTGAGTTTTGGATATAATTGGTAATAATCTTACCGTCTACCTCAACTTCACTCTTATTTGTCCCTCCGATACCCTCTTTTATTTTCAGGTCTCCGCCACAAGTTATTTTTGCGTCAGTGACATTACCTTGTATAAAAACATCGCCTCTGGCCCTCACAAAGAAATCAGGGACAACCGATCCTTTTATCATCACTGTCCCCGGGAAATCGACACATCCTACTTCCATATCCACATCCGAATCTATGCTACGGACACTATTCACAGCCAACGCCGTTTCCTTTACGGAAAGTTGTCCGTCAATATCGGCTTTGAACAAACTTTTCTCTTTATCAAAAGTTACATTGGTCGTACTGATGTTCAACTTTCTGCCCTGTTTAGCACTGATAGTAGTACCATCAACTTTTTTACCGTTGATTCCATCCGTAGCCTCATGGTAGTAAGCTATAATCTGTCCTTCTTTGACTGTGATAATAGATTCTTTCTGTTTATAGTCAATCGTTCCGTCAGTATTCTGCTTACCTATCGACCCCGACACAGTATTAACAACTAACTCCAAACGAGCATCGTTACCAGCAAAGGCAGGCTTTTCAGATGCGACAACAACATTTTCTATCGGCTCTCCTGATGTCGATAAAGAACCGGCTATTTTACTTAACACACTCAAATTCACACCATATACAACCCCGCTTTTCTCGAGTCGTTTTTTTAGATCCACCGGATTAACTTTTATAGGCATCTCCATCTCTGGATATATGCTCATATAAGCTTCCGATTTATCCGATGACAAAGATATCTCATATCTTGTCCCGCTTTGGTCTTTCGCATCAATATCCGGCATATTCACAATCCAATACTATAATCTGTTTAGAAACTGGCAATAGCTTCCTCTTCATTTTTGAAAACTTCAAATACTTTTTTTAGATTCGTAAAACTGAATAAATCCTCCAGTTGTGACTGAAGAGAGCACAGCTTCAAGCTCCCCCCTTTAGCATTTGCTAGCTTGTATAGAGCGATCAGCTCTCTCAATCCCGCACTGTTGCTATATGCTAAATCTTGAAAATCAAGGATTATATTCACTTTACCGTTGTTTATAAGCTCTTCAACACTCAATCTCAATTGTTCTGCGCTTTCATTGTCAAGTTCGCCTTTTAGTTGAACAATTGAAACTTCTATGTTTTCTTTTGTGATAATCTCCATAACAATCCCTCCAAGTGAATTTTGCTCTCTTATTTTTATAATTAATCGGTTTAACTTACTCCAACAGGTTCCTTTTCTTGTCCTGCATATTTTACTAAGCTAACTTCATTCCCCTTATTGTTATATCTGATCTCATCCATATAATATCCCATCAACAACACTCCTCTGCCCCCAACCTTATTGAGGTTTTCCGAATCTTTCGGATCAGGCAAACTAGAGACATCAAAACCGGCACCCTCATCCGATATGTTTACTTCTAATTTTTTTGGCGATACTCTTACGTTAATTGCAACTTTTTTATCAAATTCTTCTTTATTCCCATGCCTGATAGCATTACACAGAGCCTCGTCCAGAGCCAATTTGACCCTCATAGTAAACTCTTTTTCAGGAAACCCTAATTGTTTTGCGATCTGATAAATATGATAAATTATGCTCTTTATATAGGAAACGTCGCTAGGAATATCAAACCGTAAATTTACCTTCATAAAAGGCAACGCTTTTTTCTGTTTGTCATACATTTTTTTTATCTCAAGCCCTTTTTTTATGACTTGAGCTATCTCAGAAACATTAAATGGTTTTCTACAGAAGTTGAAAGCACCGTTTTTAAGGGCTTGGACCGCGATCTCTTCCGTACCGTATCCCGTCATGACAATAACAGGCAACTCCGAGTTTATTTTCTTTATCTCTTCGAGTAAAACGATACCCGTCATTTCCGGCATATTCACGTCGGTCAAAACAAGGTCTACGTCTTGCTCCTCCAATTTAGATAAAGCATCCACTCCGTTATAAGCCGATACTACAGATATGTTATGCCGTGACAAAATATCCGTAAGAAGGACACATATCATCTCATCATCATCAACAACAAGAACGACATCTTCTCTATCCACAACAACTCCTTGGGTTACCATTCAGTCTGAGTCCTGTCTTATATAATATATCTAGTAAGACATCTAAGTTATCGGCTTAACGGTAATTAACTTTAGATTAACTGTTTTCAAACTACTCTTGCTCCGAGTGTTAAAAAAAGAAGTTATATGAGAAGTTTATTTTTGGACAAAAAAAATGCCACACGGTCAATCCGTATGGCATTTTTCATCTATAAAAATATTTTTATGACGCTTTACTTATTCTATCCGACTTAATACACTCCGTGCACACTCTCATTCTTTTCACACCGCCATCATCTTTAAGAACTCTGACACTCTGTAAATTCGGCAAAAACCTTCTCTTAGAGACACCTGTGATATTTTTACCGACCCCGCCTTTTTTCTTTGCCATACCTCTTCTTGCGATGCTTCTTCCGGCATGTGCTTTTTTACCGCATACTTCACAAACCCTAGACATGATATTATTCTCCTTAAAAATAAAAATATTAATTTCCATAATTGTTTAAAACGGGTTATTGTATAATCATACTGTAAATAAATCAATCAAAAAAATTTATTTATAATTAGGAGGATATTCGAATATGCCTAAGATAGCTGTCGTACAGATGAATTCTCAAGAGAACATAAAACAGAATTTAAATATAGCCTTGACCCTTATCCACAAGGCAGTAAAAGAAAATGTCGATCTGGTTGTTCTGCCTGAAAACTTTTTGTATATCGGCAACGACAAAGATATCTGTTTTAGTATCAATTCTCATGAATTAAACACCATAAAGCAGATAGCCAAGGAATCTTCCACCCTTATACTCGCAGGTAGTTTTCCAGAAGACAATCCGTCCGGTAAACCGTATAACACATCTATTCTCGTAGATCGCCAAGGGCATACCATTGCGACATACAGAAAGATACATCTTTTTGATGTAAAAATCGGTGATTCCCAAGAGTTTAGAGAATCATCATACGTTACTCCGGGAGAAAAGATAGTCTCGGCGAAAACGGATATCGGCAAGATCGGTTTGACAATCTGCTACGACCTGCGCTTCCCCGAGCTTTACCGCAACCTTGCATTATCCGCCTGTCAGACGATTGTAGTACCATCAAATTTCGCTACAAAAACAGGAAAAGACCATTGGCTGACACTACTTAAAGCCAGAGCGATCGAAAATGGAACATACATTTTGGCACCCAACCAGTACGGAAAAAAGTACGACGGCAATTTAAGTTACGGACATTCCGCCATTATAGATCCTTGGGGGACACTAATAGCTCAATCCTCAGACCTTGAAGACGCCATTATATACGCTGATCTCGATATGGATTATGTTCGCAAAGTCAGAGAAACAATACCGAATCTGAAACATATAAAAATAAGGTCTTTGTGACAGAAAGATCAAATATCGTTAAAAAGCTGCCATTGGGATAGAGACGTTATAAGGTCGTTGGAGTTTATTTCGCTCATGGAATCTGTCGCAATGATTTTGGTATTTTCTCCTCTAATTTTCCATGTTTCGAACTGCAGGTTATTTTCTTTTTTAAACAACTCCAACGTAGGTATTTTTAGAACGCTTGCGATATGGGTAGGTCCCGTATCCAACCCTATGTACAGTTTACTTTTTCGGATAAGTTCGGTCAACATCAATACACTGTCAATTTGCCCCGCAAAATTAAACGCTCTATCAAAGGACAACCTCTGAATGGCTTCGGCACTGGGTATATCCAATATAGGCAATTTACCCGCAAACCTTATGGAAGAACCTATTAGAACGGGCTGAAATTTTTTCTCATCTATCAGCCAGTTAACAACATCCCCCCATTTCAAAACATCCCATAATTTCTCTTTAGATTTTGCCCCCGGATGAATACATACAACAGGTTTTGATGCTTTGGAAACGAGAGCGACGATTTTATCTATCTTTGATTTTATCTGAGCCGTGCACGGGATATCACCCGGCTCAACAAATTCATCGACTCCAAAAACTTCCGTCAACATTCTTCTATATGTATCAAGAATATGTTCGCCAAATTCAGTAGATATCGACAGATCATATTCATCTTTAAATTGGTCGTCAGGGTTAAGCGCGACTCTTTTTTCAGCCGACACCGCGCGGTTTTCTTGTTGATAACTTTCTTTAGGCTGAAGGTCTATATAGAAATCCACTTTACCTATCGATTGACCGAAAAATTTATTCGACTTATCAGATCCCGCTTTCCAGTTCACCCCCATAAAATCTATGAACTCGTTAGCGTTAACGAGTTTACTTATAGCCTCAATCGCGCTATACATTTCCATACCGGAGTTCCAACATATGATTGAGATATCGATATCCGGGTATTTGCGAACCAGACTCTGAAGTATCGATAAAAAGTATACCGAATCGCCAAGACCTGCTCTTGCGTTTATATGTATTCTCAAAACGGTCTAATATCCTTTCCTTTTGATCAATGTTAAGACATTCTGTTTTGTGCGTCAATCTGTTTAATTCATCCGATTAGCAACAAAATGATTTTTCTTGACTTCATTCTTTGATTTGCTATAATTCCACGCCTACAAAAATATTATTTGCGATTATTTACAATTTTAAAAATAGAAGGTGGTAAGTATGGGAAAACATTATCTTGTGTTGGCAAAACAGGTCCCTGACACAAAAAAAGTAACAGGCAAAGCGATGAATGACGACGGTACAATGAACCGTTCCGCCTTGCCCGCCATTTTTAATCCTGATGATATGTGCGCTCTTGAGATGGCACTCAGGCTTAAAGATCAATACGGCGGTAAAGTAACCGTCATAACGATGGGTCCTCCTTCAGCCAACGAGATATTGAGACAAGCTTTGTACAGGGGCGTTGATAAATGTATACTTCTCACCGATAGAAAATTCGCAGGTTCCGATACGCTTGCCACGTCTATGGTTTTGAGCAAAGCGATCGACAAGATCAAAGATTACTCGCTGGTGATCTGTGGCAGACAAGCCATTGACGGGGATACGGCTCAGGTAGGACCTCAGACGGCGGAGAAGATCGGGATTCCTCAGATTACATACGTTGAGGATATTTTGAAGTTAACTGACAAGACAGTCGAAGTTAAAAAAATCATAGAGAACGGTTACGAGATAAAAACCGGTCCGTTGCCGATTTTGCTGACTTGTTGCGCTACAACCGAGACCGCTTCTCGTCCTGCTAGCGCCAAGATGATACAAAAACATAAAAAAGCTTCTTCCGGATCGGAGATGATATTCAAGGCGATGAAAAACGGTCTAAAAAAAGACGAGGCGGAAAAACAGGTATCACAACAACTAAAAACAGAAGATCCCAAATCACTCTCCATCGAAGAGTGGAATATTGAGACGATAGGTGTTGATCCTGAAATATGCGGTTTATCCGGTTCTCCCACATGGGTAAAGAATATCGAAAGCGTTGTTTTATCGAGTAAGGAACACAAGAATATTGAGCCGACGGAACAAGGGTTGGCAGGTCTCGTATCCGAGTTGATAAGCGATCATATTTTAGACTAAAAA
Source organism: uncultured bacterium (assembly GCA_964522245.1). Classification (GTDB taxonomy): domain Bacteria; phylum Auribacterota; class Auribacteria; order Auribacterales; family Auribacteraceae; genus CAZFUR01. Next base: position 9,910 of record CAZFUR010000037.1, read on the forward strand.
ACTTTTAACATACAGTATAGCGGAGCATATTTTATGGCTGACAAATCTAAGAAACCGGAAGTATGGGTATTTATCCAACATCAGGACAAAAAGATTAACGATACGTCCTTGGAACTACTCAGC
>CAZFUR010000038.1:0-9892 GCA_964522245.1 uncultured bacterium
ACGATTTTTTTTAACGGCATAAGATTGATTGTTCTGAGAATTTTGATCAGCTCCTCAAAACTGTCACGATCAACAACTAGATCGGTTTCGGAGAAAGATCCCTTAACATAATCTTTAATTTTAGGGTGTAATCTGATTTGATCGGCGAGGTTTTTGTTTTTACACCTCATCACAAAAACGTCTGCGAAATAAACCGATCCATAATCTTTGCACCATTCTTTGAGTGAATAAACCACATTTTGTGAAATGTTTTTTTCTCCGCACACGATAGATCTTATTTCTTGCTCTGTCACTCCGTTTGAGAGGCCTCGGTAAACGGAGTCGCGAGACAGGATAAACCTTATTCTGTATTCGCATTGCAAAATATCGGCGAATTGATATATTTTCCATATCAAATTTAGATTAGCGTGCCGGGATATAATTAGCTCGAAGTTTGGCTGAATTATCAGTTCGTTGTCTTCGTCGTACATCGGATACTGCATAGGTTGACCGGATATGAGGTTGTGTCCGTGTTCCGTTATTTTCCATGCGCGGAATTGATGAATATCTTCTGACCCGAATTCGATTATCCCGAACAGATACAAGATAAAAATCGGGTAGTGATGAAACGGTTTCTTCTCAAATTCCGATGTCTCTGACGGATCTATATCGAAAAAGGATTGATACAGATCGTTTAACTGAGAGATATCCATAAACTCATCATTTGGGAGAAGACGCAAGTAATTAGCGAAACGATTCAGATCGGAATCTTTGTTTTCTTCGTGAAAAATAAAGTTATATAAAGACGATATTTTATCTTTAAATGGCAGTTGGAGCCATTGACCGACGGCGTCATCGGTTACTATTGATTTGGCGTTGTCGACTTTTATCATATTAAACGAGATCAAGCATCGGAACAATTCGTTTATGAATATTTCCAAGGTGACGTAGTTTACGGAATCTTTCTCTATACCTATGAAAGGTTTAATTTTTGTTATTGAGCGTCTATTGAGTGTGCCGTTTATATTCAATTTTAAGTCTTGTTTGACGGCTGTAATGAGTATTGTGATTACAGAGAGCAACAAGCAGTTGTCTGTAGAATGAGTTTTTGACGGTTTAGCGGGATATTTTTCGTACAAAGATTTTAGGCTGGCATGGCAGTGTTGTTTTATCTTTTTGGATATTTTATCTGTGATCAGATAATGAGTTTCTCCGTTAGTCTTATTTTTCACATGGAAGACAACACCTGTAGCTAGCAGATCGGATATTGCGGATAGATGATCTTTTTCTTTACCGAAAAGCTTTTTTATAATAATGTTTATCGAGTCGGATGTTGTGTCTTTTGCGAAGAAATCTATCAGTGTCAATATCGATTTATGATAAGGCGACAGGTTCTCTAGGCAATCATCAATAAAGCTAGGTTGATCAAAAATCTCAATGATCCGTTTACGGGCGGTTTGAGACGAAAAAGGTATTAAGACCAAATCGTAATTCTCGGAGATTTTTTTTAGATGCATCGGGTTGAGTTTTTCGATACATTCTGTGTGAGTTATAGATTTCATATTTAAGCCTAGACGGTTATTTTTGAGTGAAATAACAAAAGTAAGGCATTCTAACAGAAATAGACAAAATTTTAAAGAACTGTTTTAATTATTTAAGGTGGTGAGTAGGAAAATGAAAGTCGCGCTTGTTTCTTTTAATCCGGTTGTGGGGGATATTCGTAACAATTTAAGGTCGATAAAGAATTTTATTTTAGGGTTGAGTAAACAAAATATTGATCTTATGGTTTTCCCGGAGTTGGCTGTTTGTGGTTATCCGCCAAGAGACCTGTTAGATAAGGAATCTTTTGTGGAGGATAACAGAAAAGCCCTTGAAACTCTTCTAGCCGATTGTGGAGAAATGGGTGTTCTCGTAGGTTTTGTCGATAGGGAAAACGCAGACGACAAACTCTACAATGCCGCCGCCTATATTGTTGATGGCAAGATAAAAAAAGTTATCCGTAAAACTTTACTTCCGACTTACGATATTTTTGATGAAGACAGATACTTTTTCCCTTCAAAGGAGACGGGGGTTATAGATGTTGGAGGGAAAAAAATCGGTGTTACTATCTGTGAAGATTTGTGGTTTGACGAGAACAAAAAGTATACCGTTAATCCTGTCGATAAACTGGTTGAATCAGGGATAGATTATTTGGTGAATTTGTCTGCTTCTCCGTACGAAGAGGATAAGTTGAGCAGAAGGATGAAGTTGATTTCGGGTTCGGCGAAAAAAGCAGGTGTTCCGATTCTATACGTCAATCAGGTTGGCGGTAATGACGGTATCATCTTTGACGGGGGGGCGGTGATAACGGACGCAAACGGGGACTTGCTGAAATATTCGCCACGCTTTATCGAGAATGTACTCGTTTATGATTTTGATGACGATAGGTATCCCGTAAAATTTGATCTGCCCGACCCTGACGATGATCTAGCCGATGCCTTGAGTCTTGGGATACGTGATTATGTCACAAAATGCGGGTTTAAAAAAGTGGTGTTGGGGTTAAGTGGAGGGATAGATTCCGCTCTTGTGGCGACTCTTGCGGTTAAAGCTTTGGGGTGTGAGAACGTGGTTGGAGTGAGTATGCCGTCTAGATTCTCATCTGTTGGCAGTAAAGATGATGCTCGCAAGTTGGCTGAAAACCTTGGTATAGAGTATCTTGTCGTACCGATAGAGCCTATGTTTGACTCATATTTGTCGCAGTTGACTCCGTTTTTTGGCGAGACCTCTTGGGATTTGACCGAAGAAAACATTCAGGCTCGCATTAGGGGCAATATTCTGATGGCTTTATCGAATAAACATGGTTGGTTGGTTCTGACAACGGGTAACAAATCGGAGTTGGCTGTGGGGTATTGTACTTTGTACGGTGATATGTGTGGTGCATTGGCGGTGATATCTGATCTTTTCAAGACTAGAGTCTATGAGTTGTCGAGATCGTTTAATAGGGAATGCGAGGTCATTCCGTCAAATTCTATTACAAAACCGCCTTCCGCAGAGCTCAGAGACAACCAGACAGATCAAGATTCTCTGCCTGATTACGATGTTTTAGACGGTATTTTAAAGGCGTACATCGAACAGCACTGTTCCGTAAAAGAGATCATAAATAAAGGTTTTTGCGAACAGACGGTTTTGAAGACTATTCAGATGGTTGACAGGGCAGAGTATAAACGCAGGCAAGCCGCACCGGGACTCAAAATTTCCGTTAAAGCGTTTGGGGAGGGCAGGCGAATCCCGATAGTTCAAAATTATACGCCGTTTGATGCGGGAGATATTTAAAAAACATTAACGGTTGAATTTTTTTTTGTAATAGTTTAAATATAACTCCATTGGAGAGAATTTGTTTATGAGGTTGAGAGAATATTTATCTGTCGGTGTGGTTATAGTTTTTCTTATTGTTCTGTCGGAGACAAAGATTAAATTGGGAGTGGATAAATTTGATCAGTTGTCTTGCGCGGCTAATCTAAAGCAGATATATGAGTCGCTGATCGCTACGGTAGACGAGAACCCGTCTATTTTTCGCTCTAATCCGTCTAAACCTTGGTATCGGTTGATTGACGGTTTGAAACAGGAGGATCTTAGGTGTCCGGCAAAAAAAAACTTTAACGAAAATAAAGATAGCTTGTACAGCGATTACGCTATGAACAGAGTAATATATGAACGATTGCTAAAACAACAAACTTTTACCGAGGGATATAGTAGAAAAATTCTGATACTCGATTCCGATACCGATCCTACCGAGTTTAATCTTTTCCCGTTGACTTCACCTGTTTTCAGGCATACCGACGGGTGTAACATATTGCTTTTGGACGGTTCTGTAATATGGTGTGATAAAGATGATTTTACAGATAACTAGAAAATATATCGTTCCGATAAACTACAAAGTTTTCTGTATTCGCTGAAAGCATAGCGGTCTGTCATTCCTGCTATGTAGTCGCATACAACCCTATGCAGAGGGAACTCGTTAAGTTTATCCTGAGCCGATGGGTCAAGCAGTCTGGGGTTGTTTATGAACAACTCAAATAATTCCTCAATTATACGAATCCCTTTTTGATTCATTATTTCTACTTGATGATGGCTGTATAGGTTTTTAAACAGGAATTTTTTGAGTTGTTTATTTTTTTCAGCCATAGGGGGGCTGAAATTGACAATCGGAGCCCAAGTTCTGTGTACGTCTTCTACCGAGTCTATACCGTAAAGTTGTAGGTTTGCCTGTGTTTGGTTGAGGATGTCCTGAACCTCTTTATCGATGATTCCTCTGATGACATAATATGACAAAAGTTTTTCACTCAGATCGGGGTAGTTTTTTCTTATTTCAAGTTCTGTTTCTTCCCAGATTTTTACTTTAGATAGATTTTTTAGGGTGAATAAACCGGACGTCAACCCGTCATCTAAATCGTGTGAATTGTAAGCCACTTCATCGGCAAGGTTGACGGCTTGGACTTCTAGAAGAGGTGCTTTGTCGGGGTCGTATTCGTGTGATTCAGGTTTATCGAATCTCATATTATGCTTGATGATTCCTTCTCTCAATTCCCACGACAGGTTCAATCCGTCAAAATTCGGATATTTTTTCTCCAACAGTTCGATTATTCTAAGTCCTTGATGGTTATGTTCAAATCCGCCATGTTTTTCCATCATTTTGTTAAGCGTTTGTTCGCCTGAGTGACCGAATGGCGGATGACCTACATCATGAACTAGTGCGAGTGCTTCCGTGAGATCCTCGTTAAGACGCAGGCTTCTGGCGATGCTACGGCTGATCATATCGACTTCGAGGGTATGAGTTAATCGTGTTCTGTAATGGTCGCCTTCGTGGTTCACGAAAACTTGTGTTTTATATTCCAGTCTTCTGAATGCGCGACTGTGGATAATCCTGTCGCGGTCTCTTTGAAAAACTGATCTGTACGGATGTTCCGCTTCAGGGTATGCTCTGCCTCTACTAGTTGAAGATTTTACTGCGTATGGAGCTAGTGACTTGTTTTCACGATCGTCTAAAGCCTGGCGATTCAAAAGTAGATTTGACATATTTCCCCTCAAATTTTTGCGTTAAAGTGTGATAATAATAATATTAGGTATCATTTTTTACAATTAAAATTTTTTTTAATTTAGATTTATGATAAAATCGTGTTGTTAGCGCGAGGAAACCATTTTTTTGGGAGTATGGCGGGTAATTTTGAAAATCGTATATTTTATTATCATTTTGTATCTGTCTATATGGAACTGTTGTTTTGGGGCTGATATTCCCGATAACGAATCCATTCAACCTGTTTTGTCGTCTGGCTCTGATGTTCGATCGGAGGCGTCTAACAGGGAGGTCTACGATATAGATAATGAATCCCAGATTCATCGTCTTCAGGTTGAAGTTTGCGTGCAACAGGCTGATATACTGTTACTGACAGACGGTGATTCCGTAGAGGGGGTAATTACAAAGAAGACGGAAGATGAGGTAGAGATTGAAACTGCTTTCGGTCTAAAAACGTATGATATGTTGGATATAGATTTTGTCGAGGAAATAGACGATTTTCACAGAAAACAGTTGTTGTGGAAACTAAAAATTTTGACGGAATATAACAAAAAACGTGAAGAACTTGAATCAAAACGCAAGATTTCATCAACCAGCAAAAAAGAAAAACCGACCCCTGCTCCTGAAGACAGAAAAAGTCTAATCCATACTCTTCAGACGCAAATTGCCGTACAACAAGCCGATATACTCATGCTAAAAAACGGTGATACGATAGAAGGTGTTATTCGTGAAACGACAGACGATATTGTTTCTATAGAAACGCAGTATGGACTAAAAATTTTCGAACGGGATAAAATAGAGTTTGTAGAACAGATATCGGAAAAAGATCGGTTTGATCTTCTAGAGAAACTAGAAAAATTACACCGTCTGTTGAGCGATGAAGAAAAACAGAATCTTGAGCATCAAAAACAAAAACTGGTTATTGAACAGGAAAAGGCAAAAAAATCGAAACAGAGTCTTGATGAGCTAACCGGAGGAAATGAATCGGACTTATTTTCGTTGACCAATCGCAGATTAGAGGAAATAGTTAAAGAATTTTCTCAATTCCCACCCAATTATTGGCGATACTATCATCGTAAGAGTGATGCGTTAAAGACGATCCTCAGGTTGAAGCGGTTACGTCGTTACGCACATCCTAGTCATCGGATTACCATTAATCTGTATATCAAGGCTTTTGATTACAAGATTAAGGAGAAGGGTGAATCTAGGGGATCGTTGTTGTTGCGCCAGTACGCAGACAAATACGAGAGTTTTTTTCGTTCCGCGGAAAAGAGACGGTCTGCTTTGTTAAACACCAATTAAAGCTGAAACTGTTATGTCAAAAATTAGTGAAATTTTTAAGTTAGCTAGGGAAAAAGGTGCTTCCGATGTTCATATATCATCGGGTCGAGCGCCTGTGGTGCGTCTACATGGTGAATTGAACTTTTTGACGTCTAAAGAAGATGTTTTGACCAATACGATGGATCTTATATTTGAGATCTTATCTAAAGAACAGGCGGACTATTTCAAGAAGAATAAAGATTTGGATTTCTCGTTTATTGATTCAGGCAATAGGTATAGAGGTAACCTGTTTATGCAGTATCGAGGCGGGATAGACGGTGTTTTCAGGGTTATCCCCGATAAAATCCCACCGCTGGATCAATTAGGTTTACCAAGTGCGGTGGAAAAATTCACAAAATTGCATCAGGGGTTAGTGCTCATAACCGGTCCTATGGGGAGTGGTAAAACCACAACTTTGGCGGCATTGGTCAATCTGATTAACAAAACTAGAAGTAGTCATATCATAACTATAGAAGACCCTATAGAGTATATTCATAAAAATCAAAAAGGTATCGTAAATCAAAGAGAAGTGGGTGTTCACACTTGTAGTTATAATTCCGCTTTGCGAGGGGCATTAAGGGAAGATCCGGACGTTATAATGGTTGGTGAGATGAGGGATCTTGAGACTATATCGCTTGCGCTGACTGCGGCGGAGACGGGTCATCTTGTATTTGGTACTTTGCATACTACGGATGCTGTCGGAACGGTCAACAGGATAATAGACGTATTTGCCCCGGGTGAGCAAAGCAAGATTAGAACTATGTTGGCTGAATCTTTGCAAGGTGTGGTATCTCAACAACTTGTGCCTCGCAAAGATAGTAAAGGGATGGTTGTAGCGGCGGAGTTGTTGCTTGTGACACAGGCGTTGTCTAATCTGATTAGAGATAATAAGACGTTTCAAATCCCTTCTATCATTCAAACAGGAAGGACGAAACATGGAATGTGTATGTTAGACGATAGCATAAAAGACCTGCTTCAAGCGGGTAAAATATCCGGTGAGAGTGCGTACGGTTTCTCTGCTGATAAAAGTTTGTTTCGGGAGTATTTAGGGAATGGCTAAAATAGATTCTTTGTTAAAATTATTAGCGGAAAAAAATGCGTCGGATTTGCATATGGTTCCCGGTGATGCGCCTATTTTGAGGATCAACGGTTCTCTTAAAAGGACTTCTCTTGAGAAACTCACGTCAGATAAAAATAAAAGATATTTTTATGAAATTATGGATACCACTCAGATTGAGACGTTTGAAAAATCCAATGATGTGGATCTGTCTTATGAAATAAAAGGTGTGGCTCGGTTTAGATGTAATATGTTTATGCAGAATAACGGTGTAAGCGGTGTATTCAGGATTATTCCGTCGAGCGTATTATCGGTAGATCAACTGATGGTTTCAGAGGTGGTACGTGATTTTACAAAACTAAAAAATGGACTGATTCTTGTCACAGGTCCTACCGGTTCGGGTAAATCCACTACGCTGGCGTCTTTGATCGATTTGATAAACTCCACAAAAAAATCTCATATCGTTACCATAGAAGACCCGCTTGAGTTTGTTCACGAAGAGAAGATGTCTATTGTAAGTCACAGAGAGGTAGGTGTACATACGGTTTCTTTTGCTAATGCTCTAAGAGCGGCCATGCGTGAAGACCCTGATGTTATAATGGTTGGTGAGATGAGGGATCTTGAAACCATATCGCTTGCGCTGACTGCGGCGGAGATGGGAGTTTTGGTTTTTGGGACGCTACATACAAACAGTGCACCCAAAACTATAAACAGAATCATAGATGTGTTTCCCGATGTCCAACAAGAACAAATAAGAACTATGCTTGCTTCGTGCTTAAAAGGAGTAGTAGCGCAACAGTTGCTGAAAACAACCGATGGCAAAGGAAGAGTAGCCGCTATGGAGGTTTTAGTGGTTAATTCAGGTGTATCCAACCTGATTCGGGAGGGGAAATCCCATCAGATACCGTCTATAATGCAAACTAGTTTGAAAGAAGGAAACTGCACGATGGATCAAGCGTTGATGAAATTGTTTCAAGACCAAAAGATCTCGGCTGTGCAGGCGTGGCGTAAAGCGGTAAACAAAAAGTTGTTTGAAAATCTTTTGCCCGATGAAAATGAGTTTCTAGGCGAAGAAGAAAAAGCAGAAGACGTTACGGAAATCATAGATGTGGATTTGTCAGATGGTTTAGAAGAACATCAGCAGATGGGCAAATTTGTCGAAAGCCTGATGGATAAGTCTGAACCTGACAAAAAAATAGATATAATAAATGATATTGAGCCTGTTTCTGATCTCCCGAATGAAGCAAAACAGTTGTCGTTTGAGCAGTTTCATGGTGCTTTTGAGGAAGAAATCAACAGATCAAAAAGATATAATCACAAGGTTTCTCTGATAATAATGGAAATGGAAGGGTTGATCGATTGGTTGAATTCATCAAGTCAATCTAAAGATGATATAGTCACGATGTTGAAAAAATCAATCAGAAATACGGATAGTTTTACGGAAGTAAACGATCAGGTTTTTTTGATCCTTTGTCCCGAGACGGATGATGGTGTGGTCGATGGTGTTACAAAAAGGGTTTTTGAGGTTTTCTCAGACTATTTCAAAGATACGGATCTTGTAAATGTTAAGGCGGGAGATGCTACTTATCCGTCTGATGCCAACGATGTTGACGGTATGATAGAATCGGCAAGCGACGTTAAATATTATTAGACAAATTTATCGATCATTTTTGCTGATTTGAGATTTTTCCCCGATAGTTTCTCTATAAAAAAGATGAGAGTTGATGATATCTTGCGAGCATTTTTGTTGTTAATTTTCGTCTCCTCCAGTTCGTAAAGGTCGTTCATAGAAATAAGGGTGGTTATTTCCGAGAGTCTATCGTGATGTAGTTTTTCGTCAGAGGTGTTTTTATTTTTGTTACATCTTTCGCATAAAAAACCGGGTTGATCGTATATTGTGGGTAGTCCCGCGTCTGTTATTTCTTTCCCACAGACGGAACAGTTTTTTGCATTGGGAGAGTACCCTAAAATGGTCAGTATTTTTATTTCAAAAAAAATCAGAGTTTGTATCGGATTGGTTTTGTGTAATTGGCAGAATATTTGTGTTACCAAATTATATATGGTGGAAAGATCATTGTTATCCCATGGGAAAGAAGTGATTATCTCAAACATTAGTGAACATACAAAAAACAGATTGATATTCTGTTTTATAGATTTGTTTGGGTCGATTATAGAACATTCTTTTAAGATAAACAGATCGGTTTTATTGTTTGCGATATAATGACATCTTATTTGGTTAAATAGATCGAGTTTGCCTTTATATTGGCTTTTTGCCCCTTTCGCTCCACGGGCAATTAGGTGAATTATTCCGTTTTTCTCTGTTAGCAAATGCAAAATGATAGACGTGTTCGAGTAATCAAATTTTCGTAAAACAATACCTTCTGAACATTTGATTTGGGACATTAAGGTTAGCTATCCTGTTTAGAGGTATCGGTTTTTATATCTTTTATTGTGGAAACATGCTTCTTTTTCGGTCTGTAAGG
>CAZFUR010000039.1:0-9751 GCA_964522245.1 uncultured bacterium
TGGCTATGAAAAGAGCAGTAAAAGAGGGAAGATGGTGCTGGAAAGCTCCAAAGGGTTATCATTTCAAGAACGACCAATTAAATAAACCTCTTTTACATCCTTCTGAAGAAAGCGTTTTCGTTAAAGAAGCTTTCACTCTGATAGAAAAAGGTTTCTATTCTCAAAAAGAAGTAACCGCCACTCTGTCCAGAAAAGGATTTAAACTATCAACACAAACTTTGAACAAAATCCTTCACAACCCTATTTATGCCGGACTTATAAGGACAAAGTGGTATCCTGAGCTTATAGAGGGAATCCATGAAGCAATCATATCTAAAGAAACATTTTTTAACGTACAAAAGATATTATTAGGCGAAAAAAAATCACTCGCACCAAAGAGAAAAGATAATCCCGATTTTCCGTTACGAGGATTTGTCTTATGCCCTGAGTGTAATTCTCCACTTACGGCAAGCCTATGCAAAGGCAATACAACAAATATTTCTTATTACTGGTGCTGGAAAAACAATTGTATCCCAATGACGCAGAGAGATGTTATAGAAAATGAGTTTTATGAATATTTGAACAACATACAGCCGAAACATGAAATCATGGAATTACTGGAATACAAGCTCGTTCATCACTGGAAGGAAAAAAATCAAAATTATAAAAATCAAATAAAACGAGAAAAATCTCAACTGACAGAATTAAAGAAAATGAAAGATAATCTTGTTAAAAAACTTCTCAAAGGTGTCATTGATGATGATACATATAAAGAACAGATTCAATCTATCCAAAAAGAAATATTAATTCTTCAGGAAAACGCATCAAAAGGAAAAAATATTAATTACGATTTAGAGGCATATTTGAAATTCAGCACACATTTCTTAACAAATATATCGGATATCTGGAAAAAGTCGGACATAAAAATAAAGCAGAGAATACAAAATTTCGTATTCCCTGCTCAAATTTACTTCGACGGCAACAACTTTGAACCCCCTCAACTTGTTGGTATATTGGGACTTATAAAGAATTTTTCTCGTCGATCAACTTTGGCGACCCCAAGGGGATTCGAACCCCTGTTGCAGGGATGAAAACCCTGTGTCCTAGGCCAGGCTAGACGATGGGGTCGCACTAGACTTTATTGTAAATGGTGAGTCGCCCGGGACTTGAACCCAGCACAACCGGCTTAAAAGGCCGGTGCTCTACCTGATGAGCTAGCGACCCACTCACTATATAGTCATTATCTCTTTCTCTTTCTCTTTGTACAGCTCATCGATCTTATGAATATGCTCGTCAGTAAAATCCTGAACCTTCTTCTCGTTCTTAAAACGTTCATCTTCGGTGATTGTACTAGATTTCTCAGCTTTTTTCAAGTCATCATTTGACTCACGCCGAATATTTCTTACAGCAATCTTACTCTCCTCCGCAACCTTCTTTGCCAACTTACTCAACTCTTCTCTTCTCTCTTGAGTCAACTCAGGAAAAACCAACCGTATAGTTTTTCCGTCACTTTGCGGATTAATACCCAAACTGGATTTCTGTATACCTTTTTCAATAGCCGCAATAGCTGTCGCATCCCAAGGCTGAATCAGTATCTGCCTCGGTTCGGGAATAGATATCCCCGCAAGATCCCTCAATCTAGTCGACGAACCATAATACTCAATCATGATGTTCTCAACAAGCGCAGGCGCCGCCTTACTTGTCCTAATCCCGGTCAACTCTTCTTTTAGATGATCAACCGCTTTGCCCATAGCACTTTTTGCATTAGATAAAATCGCATTTATCGGCATATTACCCCCTGATTATAGTACCTACTTGTTCTCCTAAAACAGCTTTCTTTATACTATCACTCTCAGCTATGTTAAACACCAAAATCGGTATCTTATTATCCATAGACAACGATATCGCCGTCGAATCCATAACCCGCAACCGTTTAGAAAGCACATCGGAATACGTCAACTCAGGATAAAACTCAGCATCCGGATTTGTCACAGGATCATCGGAATAAACACCGCTGACTTTAGTCGCCTTCATTAAAACATCCGCACCTATCTCACTTGCTCTCAGTGCCGCCGCCGTATCGGTTGAGAAAAAAGGATTGCCCGTTCCCGCTACAAATATAACAACTTTCCTTTTAGCCAGATATTTCCGTGTCTTTCTGTACACGTAAGATTCGGTCACTTTAGTCATATCCAAAGCCGACTGAACTCTGGCAGGAACACCCTTGTTCTCCAACATGTTCTGCAACGCCAACCCATTGATAACCGTCGCCAACATACCCATGTGATCGCCCGTTACTCTATCGAGACTCCCCGTCTTGCTAGCGTCAATACCTCTAAAAATATTTCCACCACCTACAACCAACGCAAGCTCGACACCTAAATCAACCACATCTTTTATCTGAGAGACTAACCTATCGGCTGTCTCAACATCTATTCCGGAATCTTGTTTTCCTTTCAACGCCTCTCCGCTCAGCTTCAACAATACTCTTTTATAAGCCACGCAAGACGTCGAAGATTTCAAAATTATATCTCCTCGCCCAACTGAAACCTGACAAATCTCTTTATCACGATATTTTCGCCTATCTCAGCTATTTTCGACTTGAGCAACTCCTCAATAGTCGTGCCGTTTTCCTTCACAAAAGGCTGATCCAACAAACAAACATCTGAATAATATTTATTGATCTTACCTTCTAATATTTTCTCTATTATATTCTCAGGTTTACCTTTTATCTGAGCTCTAGCGATATCCTTCTCTTTCTCTATAAGCTCGGCAGGCACGTCTTCCCTTCTGATACAAATCGGAGACGCAGAGGCAATCTGCAACATAATGTCTTTGACAAACCTCTGAAAAACCTCATTTCTAGCGACAAAATCGGTCTCACAATTAATCTCAACCATAACACCAACCTTATTACCCAAATGTATATATGAATCTATAAGACCTTCTTTCGCGACTCTGCTACTTTTTCTGCCGGCAAGAGACAATCCTTTCTTGCGCAACAGATCAACCGCTTTAGACAAATCACCGTTTGTTTCCTGTAACGCCTTTTTACAATCCATCATTCCCGCATTAGTTTTAGCCCTAAGCTCTTTCACATCGGCTGCTTTTATATTCATGACTTCCCCACTATTTATATATATTTACTATTTATCTTCGCTTTTTTTATCCGCTTTCTTCGATTCTTTCGCAGTTTTATCCTCAGACTTCTTCGCCTCTTTTTTAGGTTTAGGCTTATCTTCGGATTTCTTTGCCTTCGGTGCGGTAGATGCCTTTTTCGGTTTACTTTCAACCTTATCTGTCTTCTCACCCTTGACCGCTTTCTTAGCTTTGGTCTCTTTAGCCGTACTCTTTTTGGCTTTGACCGGACCTAACTCAGGCGGAGACTCCTCAAAATCAGTGTCTTCCTCCGGCTCTTCTTTGACATACTGCCCTTTGCCATCCATGACAGCCTCTACGATTCTGTTGACCACAACTCGAATCGATCGGATAGCATCGTCGTTACCCGGTATCACAAAATCCACCGTATCTGGATCACAGTTTGTATCGATCAACCCGACAATCGGAATACCCAACTTTTTTGCTTCGGCAACAGCTATATGTTCCTTTTTAGGATCAACCACCAAAACAACATCAGGAACCCTCTCCATAGTCTTGATACCATCAAGGTTACGATGAAGTTTCGCCGTCTCACGCCTTATAGAAGCAGCCTCTTTTTTAGGCAATTTCGCCAGAGTACCGGACTCATCTAACTGTTCTAACTCCAACAAGCGTTTAACACTGGTTCTTATAGTCTTTAAATTTGTCAGCATACCGCCCAACCAACGCTCCGAAACATGATACATTCCGGTTTTTTGAGCCGCATCAGCAATAACTTCTTTCGCCTGCCTTTTTGTACCCACAAAAAGGATACTCCCGCCTTTAGCGATTGTATTATTCACAAAACGATACGCATCGTTAATACAAGCGACTGTTTTCTGCAAATCAATAATGTATATCCCGTTACGAGCCTCAAAGATATACTTCTTCATCTTGGGATTCCATCGTCTAGTCTGATGACCAAAATGAACACCCGACTCCAATAAATCTTTAATGGTTACTGCTGGCATAATATTATTTCCTTTATTCAGGTTTTGCTTAAATCGAAACAATAGACTTTCTAGCCACCCTAATTAAAAATACCGGCGTCTACAAGAACCTTTAAGCGCTACCTTAAACTTCATTTTGCAGGACAGCTAACCGGTTAACTGATAAAATTGCCCCATACGATATAACAATCTATCGATAAATGCAACTACTTTTTTGACTCAGGGGAAAATTTGCCACCATTTTTTATCCACCCTCTGCTTTCTTCGCACAATCCGCACAAAGCGTCCTCAAGTTTCTTCTGATATTCCAAGCGTTCTTCATCAGTCAACTTTTCCGGAACAAAGATCGGCTCCCCATAGTTCACTATTCCCCATGTAAACGGAAGCGGTATATAAAAACCGTCCCAGCTTTTCAGCTTAATTTTCCTTTTCACGTCATAAACAAGCGGTATGATCGGCGCTCCGGTAGACTGAGCGATAGATATCACACCGGGTTGCACTTTGTATTTCGGTCCCCTGGGTCCGTCGGGAGTGATACCGCAATCCATATTCTTATCTTTAACAAGGCGAATCATCTCCAGCAAAGCCTTCGACCCGTCTCTGCTAGATGAACCGTACACAACACTCAGACCGTACGACTCTATAATCCCCGCAAATATTTTCCCGTCTTTACTGCGAGAATTCATAGTAACCAGATTGCTTTTTTTCAACACTTTTGAGTAACCGTACGCAGTGTAAGCCAAACGGTTATGCCAAGGCGAAAAAATAACCGGTTTATTTTTCTTTTTATACTCAAACAAGATAGCATCACGATTCCAACGCATTCTTATGGTAGAAAAAACGGCGTTTATGATAAAATATCCCGCTTTTGGAAAAACTTTTTCGTAAAAAAAAGATTGGTATCTTTTGGGAACCAGTTTCATTTTCTATTCATCTCAAACTGCATTTCATAAAGTTTTTTATAAGAAGCGTTGTTCTCAAGCAGATAATCATGGTTGCCTGAAGCGATTATACCACCGTCTTCCAGAACAAATATTTTATCCGCATGCCGTATCGTCGATAACCTATGAGCAACAACCAAAACGGTTCTGTTTTCCATCAATCTATTAATCGCTTCCTGAACAAGACGTTCCGATTCGGAATCCAAAGCCGACGTCGCCTCATCAAGAATCAATATATCGGGATTTTTCAATATAGCCCTTGCTATGGATAACCGCTGTTTCTGTCCGCCTGACAACCTAACCCCTTTTTCCCCAATCAAAGTATTATATCCATCAGGCATTTTCTCTATAAACTCATGCGCGTTCGCCATTTTCGCAGCTTTTATAACATCGTCTATGACCACTTCACCTTTTCCATAAGAAATATTCGCCAAAACAGTCTCATTAAACAATACCGTCTCTTGTGTCACGATACCAAGCTGACGCCTCAACGATTTTATAGACGCTTCTCTCAAATCGACCCCGTCTATAGAAACCAATCCGGATTGAGGATCGTAAAACCTAGCCAACATATTCAGGATTGTCGTTTTACCCGCACCACTCGGTCCGACAAAAGCGGCAATTTCTCCTTTTTTGATCGAGAAACTGATATTTTGCAACACCGTTTTCGACTGATCGTGATCGTTATAGCTGAACACCACATCTTTAAAGCATATCTCCCTCTTTATAGGCGCAAGTTCTTTAGGTTTGTCACACTCTTTTATAGATGATTTTGTATCCAGTATCTCAAAAATCCGTTCCGCCGCTCCCAGAGCTCTCTGCAAAAGAGAGTTTATTTTCCCCATAGTTTTAAGAGGTTTAATCATCGCCACAATTGCCGCCGCTTGCAACGTAAATGTACCGACAGAGATAGACCCCTCAATTATCTTAGGAATACGTATCAGCATAATACCCAAACATATCAAAATACCAGTAATCTCTGTTATAGGACTGAGTAGTGTATCCAGTTTAACGGCTTTGATTCGCATCTTGTAATACTGTTTATTCTGATCTATAAACCGCTTGAGCTCCGCTTTTTCCATAGAAAAGGCTTGGACTATCTTTATCCCCGTTATCACCTCAAACAACACAGAATTCAGATCAGCCAACTTCTTCTGAGACATTCGACTCAACTTGCGCAACTTTTTGCCTATTATAACTATAGGCAACACAATAACAGGTAACAACGTTAAAGCAATAACAAGTTTCCAATCTATTATTATGACTATGGTTATATAGACAATCAATTTCGGAAACTCTATCATGGTAGAGGCAAACCTGCCTGATACTATCTCTAAGATCATCTGTACATCTGCGGTAACCCTAGACATTAAAGCTCCCGTCCTGCCATGCGCAAAAAAATCTATCGAAAGAGACTCCATATGAGCAAAAAGTTTCGCCCTCATATCCTTAACCATATGCTGACCCAAAACCTCCATAAACAGATGACTAAAATAATAAGCGACTCCTTTTATCAACATCATACACAACATAAACAACGACAAATATTTAAATACCAATATCCGATCAAGTGAACTCAAATAGCCCAATAATTCATTTATCTTATCTTGATACGGTACAGCAATACTCGAAGTAAAAGCTATCTGTTTGCCTGCCAAAACTTTATCCATTAAAGGAACAACAGAAAAAATGGAAGCACCTTCAAAAATAGTGTTCAGTATCATAAAAAATATCGCCAATACAAAATATTTTTTGTACGGTTTGCCTAACAAAATTATCCTTTTAAAAATATCGAATGAGTTCACTACTTTTTTCTCCGTTTTAAAAAATCCAGAACAATCTGCGCAACTCTGACTACCGCACCGGGTTGTCCCAGTTTTTTATGCACGTTTCTCAGTACCAATTTCTTTTGTGCCAGATAATTATCGTCCGATATATACTTTACCGCCGTTTCGGCTATCTTATCTGGTTTGGCGTCGTTCTGCAAGAATTCCGGCACAATTTTGTCACCCGCCACAACATTGACCAAACCGATATACGGTATTTTTATCAACATTCTCGCCAACAAAGCTGTGATAAAGTTAACCTTATACACAATAATCATAGGTGTTTCAAAACAAGCCGTCTCCAGAGTAGCAGTACCTGAAGCGACCAACGCAAGATCGGAATAAGCCATCGTCTCATGCACTTGTCCGTCTATAACCTTGATATTATCGTTATCGTAAACTTTATACTCCCTCAACAAACTCGATATCAAATCCCTTATCTGTTGACTCAACGATGAACCTATCGGCAATATAAACTCCACATCGTCCCTTAATGTACCCACCTTGTACGCCGATTTTATCATAACGGGCAAGATCTTTAAAATCTCGTTTTTACGGCTACCCGACAAAATAGCTATCTTCTTTTTATTCAACGATAATTTATTAGCGCGGTAAAAATCTTCTTTTGTTACCGTAATATTAAAATGGTCAACCAGTGGATGCCCCACAAACTCCACATCTAACCCTGTATCTGCATAAAAATCTTTTTCAAATTCAAAAAAGACCAGCATTTTGTCTACTCTTTTCGCAATTTTATTTTTGCGAAAAGTTGCCCACGCCCAAACCTGAGGGCTTATATAATAGATCACGGGTATACCGAGTTTTTTTATCTGTTTTGCCAGACGTATATTGAACCCCGGATAATCTATCAGCACCACCGCATCGGGTTTTCGTTCTCGGATAACGTTTAAAACATCGTAAAAAACAGATCTTATTCTGGGATAATTTATCAACACCTCAACCAATCCCAAAACGGCCAACTCGCTGATATCGTGATACAGATGAACACCTTCTTGCCTCATATGTTCACCGCCGACTCCGATAAAACGTACGGTTTTGTCTTTTTTGGAAATCTCGCTGACTAATCTAGCACCGTGTACATCACCGGAAACCTCCCCGGCAACCATCATAATAAGTGGGGATGAGGTTTTTGAGGTCATTATCTTGCTAAAACCTTTTTTCTTTCTTCTATTTGAGAGGTTATTTCCAAAGCAACCTCAAGTGCTTTTCTGGCGTCTCGTGCCGAAACTTCGGGAACCTTTTTATTTTTAACGGCGTCTATGAACGAGAGGATCTCCAATTTTAAAGGTTCACCCTTAGCAAGATCTAATGTCTCATGGTTGATTTTATCGCCTTGTTTTCTGTAAATGACCCCTTCTTGTTTCTTGTAATCCAAAGATATATACGTATCAGGCTGAAATATCCTTATCTTGCGCATTTCTTTAAGACTGATTCTGCTAGAGGTGATATTAGCTACCCCCGCACCTTCAAAAGTCAACCTAACGTTAGCTATATCATCGGTTGATGTCAAAACCTCCACACCTACAGCGTCTATGCGCTCAAGAGACCTCCCGACCAAAAACATGACTATATCCAAATCGTGTATCATCAAATCCAAAACCACGCTCACATCCGTGCCTCTAGGATTGTACGGCGCAAGCCTGTGCACCTCTATAAATTTCGGGTCGTCAATAATCTGAGCCAACTTGATTATGGCAGGATTAAACCTCTCCACATGACCGACCTGAATACAAACATTATTTTCATCCGCAAGTCTTATCAGATCATCAGCCTGCTCTATGGTCGAACAGATCGGTTTCTCGATTAAAAGATTAACCGATCTTCCGAGAAACTCTTTCGATACATCATGATGCAAGATCGTGGGAACGGCGATACTGACAAGATCAAGATTCATATCGAGAAGCTGTTTGTAATCGCTAATCCACTCTGTCTTATTTTTCTTGGCAACACTCCTGCCTTTTTTCTCATCGACATCCGCCACAGCCACAAGATCCACCTTGTCGCTCAGCTCTCTATAAATCCTAGCGTGATGCTGACCAAGATGTCCAACACCGACAACCGCTACCTTCAATCTATCCGAGAAAGATTTTTTGTTAAATAATCCCAAACCGCGCCTCTTCTTTATTTTTTATCAAACATTCCGTAATCTATATCCGACAAGTCAACCGCCACCACAACTATCTTAAACCGATCCGCCATATCAGCAATCTTGTCCACATCTATAACCAAAGTTTTTCCCGATTCAACAGCCAGCACACCGGCACCCGCTTTGTGGAGTTTCTCGATTGTCGTCTCACCTATAACAGGCACATCAAACCTCATATCCTGATTGGGTTTGCTAACCTTGACCACAACGACATCTTTTTTGCCCAACTCACCTCCACGCAATATCGCTCGGTCCGTTCCCTCTATAGCCTCAACAGCCAACACGACTTTTTTCTTGACTACAACCGTCTGACCAATATCAAGCCCGGCAAGTTTCTTTGCGATAAAAAAACCGAAATTTATATCATCGGTCTGTTGTTTACTCAACGTTTTTTTTGTAATCGTACCCTTTTTCAAAAACAGGTCTTTCAAGTATTTCGTGGAATCTGTTACATCTATACCTGCTTTAGCGATCTCATCGGCGATAGCACAGAGGATCGAATCCGTCCGCCAATCTTTAATCTTCATCGCCAACTGAACCATTTTAAAATCCAGTTTGATATTTTTCAGTACCACATTATGTGCTATACGACCTATAAAAACAGCCTCTTCGGCAGAATTAGTTTTAAGAAAATCGATCAGTTTACCTAACTGTCCCAACCCAATCCAGCTTACTTCATCGACGTAATCGACTATCTTCGGATCTGTCTGGTTCTCAAAACATACTGCGCATATCTTGTCAACTCCACAC
>CAZFUR010000040.1:0-9751 GCA_964522245.1 uncultured bacterium
GTCATGATGGATGCGGGCAATTTTCTTGAGGGTATTTCTGTTGCGAAATATTATGACGAAGACGAAGACGAAGAGTATATCGTTGGGGGAGCGTTATTTAATGATGTATCGAAAATAAAAGAATTCTCTATGACGATAATAGGGGTTTCTCTCGGAATTTTGGATGATAAGGGTGGTGTGTGGGATGATGTCAAAAGAGATGCTTTTTGCTATCAGACGAGATCGTATCCTATAAGGGACGATAAGTTGGAGTATGAACTGTTTTTTCAACTGGATGAAAAATTTGATATTCCCAAAGATGCTATTTTGAACGTGGGCGTTTCTCTGGCGGATATGGCAGGGAATGTGGTTTATGCCGATTTTACGGATTATTTGGCTAATTCTCTCGAAGAAGAATTGAAGTTTATATGGTTTGAGAACAGCGATCTGTTGTTGACGGGGTTTGCCGAATCGTTGCAATTGAAGGTTATGGGGTCTTTCTCTGAGTCGGGCGAATGCGATCTGACGGAGTCTATTCACGGAACGGAGTATATTGTCAATCAGGATGAGACTAATCCGGCTATTTCCGTGGGGGTAAACGGTAAAGTTACTGCCGTGGCTGACGGTGTTGCGGAAATTGTTGTCGTGAATCGTGGTAAAACCGATTCTATCAGTGTAAGGGTGGATATGTCGAGGGGATTGGAGGCTGTAAAACTTGAGCCTACAGATCTTGTAATATCTCACATCGGCAAATATGAGCAACTGTCCCTTAAAGGCTATGTTCCCGATAACGGCGGTTTGTTAGAGATAGATCTTACCGATGCGCAGGTGGCTGAAAAGTATAGTTCCAGTAATCCTGATGTGATAAATGTTACGGCTGAGGGTAAAGTATATTCGCTTGGGGTGGGAGAAGCCTCGATAACGGTTGAACTTCAAGGCAAAGTAGATACCGTTGTAGTTAGATCGGTTGACGGTCCGCCGAGGATAGAAGTCGTTTCGGACAAGAATCGAATTGAGGAAGGTGTTAATTTTAAGGTTTTCGCTGATGTTTGGGATGACGTCAAAATAGATAAAGTGGAGTTTTTTGTAGACGGGTTTCCGATTGCTCAGTATGATTCCGCTCCTTATGTGCTGGAGTTGCAGGCTCCGGAAAGAAGAGCCGGATCTAAAATGATGATTCGAGCCGTTGTTACGGATTCAATAGGTCAACAGGCTAGGTCAGACGATTTTGTTGTCAATATTGTTTCTAAAGCGGTAAACCCGTTGCCTAAAACGTTTCCTTTTATGACCGAACGTGAAGTGAAAGAATTAAAATCTCTTCCTGTTCCGCTTGCTCTTATTAGTCCGGGACCGGGAGAATACATGTTGACTTCCGTTAATTGGAAGTTAAGGGTTATGGGGAATGATAAGCTTGTTAAAAAAATGGAGTTTTTTGTGGATGGTAAGTTAGTCGGTTCCACCCCTTTCCCCGGTAGAATGGTGTTGCATCCTCCAACGGAAGAAAATGAGGACGGGCTGGTTATCCCCGTGTGGGAAATAGACTTTTTACCCAGTGATATTCAACCCGGGCAGTCTGTAGTTATATCCGCAAGAGCTTTCGATTCTAAAGGAAATTATTCCGATAGCGAAGCCGTAATCGTTCGCTCTGAGGTTGACCTGCCCCCGACAATCCGTCTTAAAAAACCTATTGACGGAGGCGAAGTTGTTGAAAATACTGATCTGTCAATATCTTGTTTGGTTAGCGATGATACTTTAAAACTGGGATGCAATGTCAAATTATTTATCAACGGTTTTGTGGTTAAAGAGTATTCTCTGTTACAGGAATATGAGGAAGGTCTGTTTTTTGATCCTAACAAAGTCGCAGGAGCGAAAGATTTGGGGTTTCTATACCCTGTTCCGAAAGGAAATGTTTACACAAATTTACTGATTAGAGCAGAAATTACCGATACTATGGGACAGTTATCTAGCACGGAAGAACTGAAAGTTACCATTATCCCGAACCGTTCACCGGAGGTTTTGGTATCTAATCCTATACCCGGATCAGAAATCGTAACGGGCGATACGGTTCAGATAAAAGTAATCGCTACTGACGATTCCGGTGAAATATCGTCGGTGGAATTTTTTATAGACGGCGAGATAATAGGTGCCGATGATTCTTTTAAACTGAATAGTTACGGTATGCCGGAATATATGATTGAATATTTTGTTCCGTTGGATAAAGTAGACCAGACGATAACCGTAACCGCAAGAGCCACTGACTTGACGGGCAAAAAAACGTTGTCGACGGAGACTATTGTGGCTGTGGTAGCTGATAGCACATTGCCGATTGTGCATATCTCGTCGCCAAGAAACGATCAAGTTTTTTGTGAATCTCAAAACGTGTTGGTTTCAATTAGTGGATTTGACGATATAGGAGTCAAACACGCATCTATTAAAATCTCAAAAGAAAACGATAATGAATCACAACCAATCCTATTTGAAACGGACAGTATTGCTATTGTTAATGAATTGTTAAACACGTTTTTTCTGAGTTATGTGATAAAAAGTGATTATTTAAATATAGGCGATAGAATAAAAATTGAAGCTAATGTTACGGACAACTCTAATAATACAAATCGCGCCGTGCCTTTGAGAATAGATATAAAAGAGGATTTGCCACCGCAAATAACTGTGTTGCGTCCGTATTCCCATGAGCAGGTTATCATGGATAAAGATCTGACTGTAGAGGCGTATGTTGTTGACGATGTGGGATTGAATAGGGTGGAATTACTCGATAATAACGGAGTCGTCCTGCAGACCGATAATTTACAGCCGTTCCAGTTTACTTATCATGTCGGAACCTTTTCTCAAGAGACACTTATCGGTTTACAGGTAAGGGCTTTCGACACAGCCTCCAATCAATCCACGGCAACGGTTGCCATAGAAGCGGTTTTTGACGATCAAGCGCCTGTTGCGAGTATTTTGGAGCCGTATGGAGAAAGTTATGTAGTTTGTGACAGGGGAATCGATATTGTTGTCGGTGCTTGCGATAATGTCGGGGTAGACGCAGTGAAGATTATTGTTACCACACAAGATAATGATTCCATCGTGTACTGGGATAACTCGGGAGAAATTGATTCGGCAGGTCTGTTTACTTTATTTAGGGCGGATGATCATGTTTTCGATTCGGAATACGCTAATTCAAAAGCAACTATCGAATATTTCGCTTACGATGGTTCGGGGAATATGTCTAATGGCAAGATAGAGATTAAACTGGTAGAGGATCTGCCTCCGACGGTAGGTATCAGTTATCCTCCGGCAGGCGGGTCGTACTTTGAGGGTGAACTGATCAATATGCAATTTGTGGTGACTGATGATTATGGCGTGAAGGAGGTGAGAACTCTTAGTAACGGTGAGGTATATCTTACGGAAGAGTTACCGATATCGATCGACTGGAAAGAGGTTTACAAGAAATTGAAGATTGATGTTCCGGCAAAACTGGAAATGGAAGTGGAAGTCCCTATAATTGATCAGATCGAGTATGATAATAACGGTAGGGCTTTGGATGTGCCGGCACCTGTTTCCGTACAGGCCATAGATGCGTTCGGAAACGTTGGAATGGCAAGCGTAACTTTAAATGTTAAGCAAGACGTTTCTCCGCCGACGGCTGAAATAGTAAAACCTAAGGGGAAACTAGTCTTGATGGAAGATAGTGAGATTAACTTCACGGTAGATACGTCTGATGATATTGCGGTGGAAAGAGTAGAGTTGTATCTAAATGATAACGATACCCCTGTTGCCGTGACGGATAGTATATCAAAAACTTGGACAGATGTTATAAAAGTGCCTAATCCGTTATCGTACGGTTACTTAATCGTTAGTAGTACGACGTATGCTGTTTTTGATTTATCCACCGTTATTCCTGAAGGTACGGAAGGAACGCAGTTGAAATATTATGTGCGTTCTTTTGACAAGGCAAATAATCGATCGGAGAAAAGCAAGGCTATAAAAGTTGATGTTGTCGGTGATACGGATGCCCCATTCGTTTCTATAGATAGACCTATTTTTAACCAGAGACTTGTGGAAAATAGCGATCTTTTGGTGGAGTTGTCGGTTTCTGATAACGTATCTGATGCTGATGAGATATCTCTTTTTGTGAAGGTAGAGTTTGATCATCAGTCTGTGACTTATTCTCTTGATAAAGGATCAAGCCAACTATTTATAAAAGCGCCTGATTTACCGGATAATATTGTCCGAAAAAGAATGAAATTATGGGCGTATGCTGTTGATAAGGCGGGTAATAGAGGAGAAACAGAAAGAAGAAAAATATGGGTTACGTACGATGCTGCGCCGACTGTTAATATTACTGTTCCGGAAGATGGGTATGATGCGGTGGAAAGACTTAATTACAATATAGAACTTGAAGCGAAAGACGATATCGGTTGCCGGCATGTGAATATTTTACGAAGCGGAGGCAGACTTCTTGCCAGTGATCTTTCTTCTAATCTTCTGGATTCAATGGGTGTCTCGGCAAACAGTTTTGTTTATCAATACCCAAACATAAACGATCAGATCGATATTGAGGGGATTCGTATAGAAAATATTCGCTCTAACGATGGGGTTATCGGTGAATTTTATCTGCAGTATAGCGATAACGATTCTTCCGTAGAATTAAGGTTTTCCGATACGGGGTTGGCTTTAGAGGAAAATAACACATTGAGGTTTCGTTGTATTCCGAAAGACGGATCGGCTGTCCAATCGGTTGATCTGACGGTGGATTTTGGCGACAACGGAGAAGATCTTCAGACGTATAATGTTACGACTCCTTTTATTCAGGAAACTGTTGTTCCGTCGGTGAGTTCTTACACAAAAATTTCCGTAAGATTTGTTGCGAAAGATTCTCAAGGCACGGTTTTGAATTCCATCATTGATGAAGTAGAGTTGGAAAATGGTCGGATTGTCGCCCCGGATGTTATTAATCCGGTAGTACCGGGGGAAGAGTCTGAGACAAACTATAATTTGGTCTGTAAACTAATCGGGGATAGGGAGATTAATCTGTACAACCAAAATACGCTTTTAAGCGCCTTGTTGGCTCACAGTGTATCTGCTGATAATTTGACTGATTTAGTTTCTGTGGAATATGGTGTGTATGGTATAGGTGTTGAGCTTGGCAGTGCCCCGTATAAAGAGGTAGTCACGGCTTGTGCGGTTGATCTGTCGGGGCAAAAAGCGGTTTCGATTCCTGTGAGCATTAATTATGTGCCTGATACAGTCAACCCTACGATAAAGATAAGTAATTATAATAGCGGAGATAAGGTTGTTGAGGGATATTATATAAATGTTGGATTTGTGGTCGAAGATAATGTCGGTATCGATAAATGTATGCTTTTTGTCGACGGTGTTCAGTCTGCGGTTATTACTAATTCCGATCGTAATGTTAAGCTGAAAGTGCCTGATGGTTATGCCGGTAAAACGATGGTTTTAAGTATGCGTGCGGTTGATCTGTCGGGTAATTTCGGTGTTTCTAAAGATGTTGTGTTGTCGGTTATGGCTGATCTTTATCCTGAAGTAAAAATCACATCATTGGCTAACGTATTGTGTGGGAATATTTCGGATCATCATAATAGACAAGCCCTTGGTGGAATAAATGTTCTTGAGGGAACGGCTGTTAGTTTGAGTTTGCAGATAAAAGATGATGTGGGAATAGAAAAAATTCAGTTTTTTGTCAATGATGAGGAAATTTTAACGGGTGGATATCCTCGATTGTTTGAAGTGCCTGATCCGTATATACAGAAAAAATTTACTACCGGAGCCGTGGTTCAGTATAATGTTCCTTTCGGAACAAACAGTTTTCCTTTTAATCTGAAAATAGTTGTAACAGATGTTTCCGGTCAAACGGCTGCCGATGAGATAAGTGTGGTCTCCGCTTCTGATACGGCGCCTTATGTTGCTTTTGCGTCTCCTATCTCATCACAAAGAATAGTTCAGGGAAAATTCTCCATAAATTTTGAGGTTGTCGCAGCAGATAATTTGAGTCTGGATTGGGCAAGGTTCTATATCAATGGTCAGCCTATGGCAAAACTTCAGCAAACCCGGCATTCTGAAAAACCTATCCCTGAAGATATAAAAATAGCCATTGCCCATGGGGTGGTATATGATGAATTCGGCAGACCTGTTCCTTTTGATCCACAGGTTGCGCAAGCGGTTTTTAGTTTTCCGGCACCTTACGATAATGTGGATAGATCCAATCCCAGACGACCAAAACTGTACAAACAAGAAGTTTATTTGCCGGTCGGTCTAACAGATAACAAACTGACTATCAAAATCGGTGCTGAAGTAGCGGATAAAGAGGGTAATACCACTTATATTGAACAGGAACTCAATGTTATTCCAGACGTGTTATCGCCTGAAGTATCTTTTTACAAACCTGAATTTGAGTGGGATGCGGTTGAAGGCTCGAACGTTACCATTGGAGTTAGAGCCAGAGACGATGTTCGTATCGGTACTGTCGAAATATGGGGTGGAGTTGATGTGGATAATGAAGGACAGATAGATTGGTCTAACAACGGGACCGCAAAACGTATATACATGAAAGACGGATTTCCGGTGGATGATTTTATTGTTGGTTCATGGAATTCTGTTGATATGCCCCCGCAGGAATTGCTGTATCAGGTCCCTTTTTTGAGTGATCTTGGTGTAACCGGTATAATGCGTCGTCCGTTTAATGAGTTTATCGGGGGTACTAGAGAACCTTATTATATTGCGGCAAAGGTATGGGATTGTTCAGGAAACTACGGTGTAGCATGGACCAAAATAGATGTCATTCCCGATAATAATCCTATAATAGATATAGTGACTCCAAGATACGGAACAGAGGTTGTTCAGGGATCGGATATTACGATTGTTACCGAATCGGCTGATGATATAGGTGTTAGAAGTGTTGACCTGAAAGTAGACGGTGCGATTGTCCAAACACTCTATGAAGCGCCGTTTTCGTTTACTTACCATGTTCCCGATGGTTGTGCGGGAAGCGATCTTTTAATAAATGTTAGGGCTGTCGATACATTTACCTTAAACGATGGCAACGTGAGTGAAGATGTGCCTATACTTCTCCATGTGATAGAAGATACACCGCCTAGTATCGGGATAGCGTATCCGTTTAATAATCACTCTGTTTACGAGGGTCGTTATCTTCTTGTTCAGGCGGGGGCAATTGATGATGTCGGGATTGTGTCTGTCCAGTTTTTTATCAATGATGAACTTGTAGAAGTAGATGTTGATTATCCGTACGAAATTTTCTGGCGTATACCTTTTAATAGTGCAGGCAAAGAGATTCATCTAGATGCGATCGCTACGGATACGGCAAACCAAAAGACTCACGCCGAACATGTTGTAGTAAGAGTGGTCAAAGATGATCTTTCTCCGACTGTGACAATTGAGGAGCCTGCTAACTTCTCTCAAGTGATTGAGGGGACAGATATAAAAATAAGGGCTTTGGCGGATGATAACGTGCTTGTTACGGCGGTACGTTTTTTTGTAGATGATAAAGTTGTCCATACAGACCTTGCGCCGCCTTATGAATGTATATATCCTATTGAACCTAACAGTGCTTTTGATTATACGGATCCGAATAATCCGGTACCTAATACATTTGTTGTAAAAGCTGTGGCGATAGATTCTGCGTCAAATAAAGGCAGTGACCAAATACAGGTAGGAATTGTTCAAGACCTGCCTCCTGTCGTAATGCTTGTTAGTCCTAAAAATGGTGATACGGTTGTGGAGGGTCAGACTATATTGGTTACCGCTGTCGGTGATGATGATATAGATATAAAAGTTGCTAAACTTATGGTTCAGGAAAAGGATAACGGCGCGTTTCTTTTTGAGGGAGCCGATTATGTGTTGCCTTTCAACTGGTATTATACCTTGCCGTACGGGACTAGAGGAGAGACCAGAAGGCTAAAGGTGGTTGTGGAAGATACTGCAGGTCAAACGGCGCAAACAGGAATAATTGAAATAGGGGTGACTGAAGATTTGCCTCCTACTTGTGAGCTTAGAAGACCGTTGGAAGGAGCTATGGTTTTTGACGGGAAAGAAACTTTGATAGAGGCGTCTGTTAGAGACGATGTTGAGGTCTTTAAAGTAGAGTTTTATGTGGACGGTAACTTGCACGATACGAGGTATACAAACCTTGCCGATGACGGTGTTGCCGGAGGAGGAGATGTGTACAGGGGTGTTTTTAAAGCGCCTATAGGTGCGCAAAACAGTCTTTTCAGAATTTATGCTATTGCTTACGATAATCATGGGCAGTCTACAAAATCGAATACCAGAATAATAGGTACATTGCGTGATACCGTTGCTCCAAACGTCTCGTTGTGGTATCCGGCTGACAGATCGGTAATTACCGAGGGAACATACGTTGATGTGCGTGCTCATTCCGTGGATCTTGGCGGTACGGATTCCGTTACGTTTTATGTTGACGGCGTAGAAAAATTCTCGGATTTTGTGCCTGATCCTTCAAGGAAACATGCTCCATGGTTGTTTCAATACCTTGTGCCGTTCGGCAAACCCGGTCAAGACGTGACTTTCACCGCTACGGCAGTTGATCCGTCCGGTAATGTGGGTGCCACTATCCCTGTAAGTATCGAGGTTGGTTTGTCGGTTAGGAGTTCCCTGACGGGCAGGCGTTGTGTAGAGGTTGAAGACGATGCCGTATACGTCATTAATCCTGTCGGTCGTTTTAAACAGGAATTAAGGATATATGATATAATCAGTTCACCTGAAAATCCTGTATTATTCGGTTCTCTTGATCTGGGTGAAGTTGATGTCTCTTCTATACATGTGACGCAAGAGGGATACGCTTATATTACCGCTTCTATATCATCGAAATTTTTATTTGATCGAAACGGGGGCGGAGCAAAAAATGCATATTTATTAATTGTTGATGTTCGCAACCCGTTTTTTCCTGTTTTTCAAAGTCGTGTGGAGTTGCCTTTGGATAAGGCAAACGATGTTGTGGTAACCGATGATTTGGCTCTGGTCGCAACGCAAAGAGCAGGCATGCAAGTTGTTAATATACATAATCCGTATGAGCCGATGATAGTAGGTTACAGGGTTACTCCCGGTACAAGTTTGGGTATTGATGTTAAGGGCAATTATGCGTATATGGCATCCGGTTACGAAGGATTGAGTGTTATCGATCTGAGCAATCCGAACTTATTTGAAGTCGGTTCTATCGATACGTTTGGATTGGCAAACAGGGTAAAGGTTGTGGGAGACCTCGCTTTTGTTGCGGGGGAGGCGCCTTATGCGATGGCTACACCTGATTCGGGTTTGACTATCATTGATATAACCAATCCGGCGAATCCTACCGTTATAACCAGATTTGATCTTAGTCCGGAAAGGCGTGATCATCGTTCAGGCGGGACATTCGATATTGAAATCGTCGGAGGGTTGGCGTTCCTAACTACCGAGACGGTAGATCAGGAAGGACGCACGGTAGAGAGTTTGATGAATGTGGTTGATATTACCGATATTGTTAATCCTAAAATAATCGCTAACGCCGTTATACCGGGAAAAGCCTATGATGTGAAGGCTTTGCGCGAACATATGCTTGTTGCTTGTGAAGGATCCGTTTACGTTGTTCAGATACCGTATACAAATGTTGTGTCGGTCTTGCCGGGCAAAGATGAATCTTCGGTACCTGTCGATTCATCAATAATCATAACTTTTAATGATCAAATAAACCCTAATTCGGTTGTCGATCCTAATACGGGCGAATCTTTAGGTCATATAA
>CAZFUR010000041.1:0-4282 GCA_964522245.1 uncultured bacterium
AAGCTATTTTTCCGTGTCTCATTGTCTTGAGAGAATAGCAGACCACGCAACTAACATCTCCGAAGACGTCATCTATATGAAAGAGGGAGTTATTATCCGTCATCGGTATGGCGATGAAAACTAATGACAGTTTTTTATCTATTTGATACAAATGGTCGACCTGTTTCAATAAAATAATCTCTAAGGCGGTTTTTATATCAGACTATACTATAAAGATATCTTTATAGTATAGTCTGTGCTTACATAAGCTCATTGTAAAGCTGTTTTTTATCTGGTTGTATTAAATTGTTTTATATCTTAATTAAATTACGTAGATGTGATTTATATGTATATGATATATTCCTGTATTAATCTTTTATGTTGATTAAAATAAGGTTAAATCGTTACAATACGGGTGTTGCGAAACAATTTTGGAGGTTTTTTTATGAAACTGATGGACCTTTTTTTCTCCATGGCTATCACTGTATTGGTATTTTTTCTTCTGATTGTGGGTAAACAGCTTTTGATTCCTGCTGTGATAGCGTTTATTGTGTGGTATTTGATAAACGTTTTGATATCTGTTTTTGGGAGATTGAATTTTAGGGGCAAAAAACTTCCGAGTGTTGTGTGTTTTCTTGCGGCGATACTGACTATCTTTTTTCTTTTATCGGCAATGTTTAACATGATAACCGATAACGTGTCGGAGGTGATAAAGGTTATGCCTGCCTATCAGAAACGGTTTGATGAACTGATCGTTGACGGATCTAAATACCTGCATCTTAAGGAAACTCCCACGCTTAAACAGATTCTGGCACAGATCGATTTTACCAAGATTTTATCTATATCTGCATCTGCTTTGGGTGATATCGCAAAAAAAACGGGAGTGATTATTTTGTATGTTATCTTTTTGTTGTTAGAGCAAAACGGTTTCAGCAACAAAATATCCGCATTGTTCTCAAACGCCGAGCGAGAAGCGTTTTTCCGAAAGATACTAAGGCAGATCGATGCCGATATTCAGGCTTATATAGGTATAAAAACTCTGATAAGTATTCTGATAGGTGCCGTCAGTTATCTGGTTATGATGTCGGTTGGAGTGGATTTCGCTCTTTTTTGGGCGACGGTGATCTTTGTGATGAATTATATCCCTGTTGTCGGGTCGATACTGGGGACTGTATTCCCGTCGTTGCTGGCGTTGATCCAATTTGACAGTTTTTATCCGTTCATAATCGTGACAGGTTTAATATGCCTTATGCAGTTTCTGACAGGCAATATTCTAGAACCGAGAGTGATGGGCAACAGGCTCAACTTGAGCCCGCTGGTAATTTTGTTATCGCTCACTTTGTGGGGGGCGATCTGGGGAATAGTCGGAATGTTTTTGTGTGTTCCTATAATGGTGATTGTTATGATCGTATTCTCTCATTTTTCTAAAACACGCGCTATTGCGGTTATGTTATCTAAAAACGGTAAAATAAAATAGATAAGCTTTTTTAGAATTTGATTCGTCTTGTGAGTTATGGTAACTTGTGATAGTTTTGGTATAGATCGTTTTATATCGAAACGCGGATTTTAATCTATATGACAGAGAGGTTTTTGTTATGGATGCTGAAAGTTTAAGGAAAGAAATATTGGATATTTTGTCCACAGATGCCAGACGCACTCCGGCGGATATATCGGCAATGCTCAAGCATCCTGAAAAAGAGATAAAAAAGATAATAGGTCAGATGGAAAAAAACGGAACCATTTTGGCGTATAAAACTGTCATCAATAGGGATAAAATGGATTCAGGTTCGACCTATTGCATAATTGAGGTGAAATGTAGCCCGCAACGCGGAGTAGGGTTTGATGCCATAGCTAAACGGATATATAAGTATCCGGAAGTCAATTCTTTGTACTTGATGTCGGGGGGGCATGATCTGCTATTGATAATAGAAGGGAAAACCATGAAAGATATAGCTTACTTTGTTGCGGAGAAGTTGGCTACTATGGAACATGTGAAAAGCACGTCGACTCATTTTTTGCTGAAACGATACAAAGAAGACGGCTTTATTTTGGAAAATGAAGAGAAAACATCGCGTTTAGCTGTATCGCCATAACAATAAGGGTAAATCGGTATGAGAGATTTTAGGTGTGATCTTATAAAAAACATAAAACCGTCCGGTATTAGGGCTTTTTTCGATCTGGTTATCGGAATGGAAGATGTTATTTCACTTGGAGTAGGAGAACCGGATTTTGTTACGCCGTGGCGAATATGTGAAGCGGCAATATATTCGTTGGAGAAGGGAGTTACGTCTTATACGTCTAACCTTGGGTTGTTGGAGTTGAGGAAAGAAATTGCTGGGTATTTGGAGGATCGGTTTGCGGTTAAATATGATCCTGCCAAAGAGGTGTTGATTACTGTCGGCGCCAGCGAGGCGATGGATATAACATTCCGTGCTATACTCAATCCGGGCGAAGAGGTGATTATACTTGAACCTTCTTATGTCGCTTATTCTCCGTTGGTGCTTTTGGCTGGCGGTGTGCCGGTTGGGGTTTCTATGATAAAGGGCGAGAAATTTTGTTTGGATATATCGCAGATAGAAAGTAAAATTACCGATAAAACTAAAGCTATTTTTATCAATTATCCCAATAATCCTACGGGTAAGAGTTTTGATAGAGAAGAATTGAAAGGAATTGCTAAGCTAGCTGAAAAACATGATTTAGTGGTCGTTTCCGATGAGATATATGCTGAGCTTACTTATGATTACGATCATATATCGTTCTCCTCTTTGCCGGGTATGAAAAAACGTACCGTTTTGATATCGGGTTTCTCAAAGGCGTTTGCTATGACAGGTTGGAGAATAGGTTATATCTGTGCTCCTAATAAGATAGTTGAGGCGGCGATGCAGATACATCAATATTCTATGTTGTGTGCGCCTATATCGGGACAGGTTGCCGCTATAGAGGCTCTGAGAAGCGGCATGAAAGACGTAAGGTTTATGAAAAAAGAGTACAATCGAAGACGTAGCCTCATTGTGGACGGATTCAACTCTTTAGGATTGCATTGTGAAAATCCGCAAGGAGCATTCTATGTGTTCCCTTCAATAAAGAAACTAGGTATTTCTTCCAATGAATTTTGTAACGCTTTGTTGCGAGAAGAAAAAGTCGCTGTTGTGCCGGGCGATGCTTTTGGTGAAGAGGGTGGGGGGTTTATACGGTGCGCCTACGCTACTAGCCTTGATGATATCAAAGAAGCCTTAAAACGGATAAAAAATTTTTTAAAACGACGTGATTGTTTATAACCGCCGTCAAATCATTTTCCTACCTTAAATATCTTTGCTCGCAGTTGTTTTGACATGTGTTGTTTTTGCATTCTGTAATTTATTGATATCACGTTAGATACGTGTTGTTTTATCTCTTTATTCGGACGCCTGTATTGTTTTTTCATATTTTTCTAATAATCAATCCCCGATAGACGATAAGTATACTTAGAATAACTTGTAAAACTATTTTTAAATAGTGACGGGTATTGTATATGAAGAAAAAAATCCCTGTGGATGTGTCGGAAAAAATACAGGCTCTGTCGTCTGAATTTGTACTGATGGATATCAATTCCGAGGCTGAATTATCTGCTATCATTAAGATTGTTTTGGATATTAAAGAGGACGCCGGTAAACAGGAAATAGATTGCGTTGATCGGTTGATCGATTTGTTGCTGAATTATCTGGGGCGGATTCAGGAAGAGAATATTTTTGAGGCGGTATCGTACATTATTTCCGAACTACAGGCGGTGTGTGAAAAAAGCGTTGATGCTTTAGATATGGATGCTGTTGTAGCGCATGTTAAGAAGGTATCTAGCAAAAAGGATGAAAAAACAGAACAGTTATCTGATAGTCAAAAGAAAATGATCTGTGAGTTTATCGCAAACGCGAAAAATGTTGTTGCCGATATTGAAGCGCAGATGCTGGTTTTTGAAAAAAATCCTGATGATAATGAATCCATGAATGCGGTTTTCGGTCTGTTTCATACCTTGAAAGGTGAATCGGGTATTTTGGGGATCGATAATATTTGCGCAATAGCTCATGAGGCGGAAAATGTATTTGAACAGTTGAGAAATAAAAAGCTACGGCTTGAATCAGAAACGGTTTCTATTTTGTTAGAATCGGTGGACGGTTTGAAAGGGATAATCAAGGTTGTTGAAAAAAATATCGATAAGGGGTTGGCTATAGATGTATCTGAAATTAAATCTAAGTTGTCCGAAATTATTTTAGAAAAAGAAACGGTACCCGAATCGTCTACCTCCGAATCGTCTACCTCCGAATCGTCT
>CAZFUR010000041.1:4382-9708 GCA_964522245.1 uncultured bacterium
GTCTCCGAATCGTCTGTCTCCGAATCGTCTGTCTCCGAATCGTCTGTCTCCGAATCGTCTGTCTCCGAATTACCATCTGACATTTCTTGCGAAGTGGTGGCTGAGCCATCTTTTTCTCCCACGGTGCCTGAGATTGATTTTTCGGACGGAACAGAGCTGCTATCCGATTTTATATCGGAGGGACAAGACCATCTTATAGCCGCGGAAGATTGTATTTTGGTGTTGGAAAAGTCGCCTCATGACATGGATGAGATAAATAGATTGTTTAGGGTATTCCATACAATAAAAGGGTTGGCAAGTTTCTTTAATCTACTGGATATGCAGGTTTTGGCGCATGATACGGAAACGATGATGGATCTCGCCAGAACAGGTAAATTGACTATAAACACAAGAATTATAGAGGCGGTTTTGTCCTCAATAGACTCAATAAGAAAATTGTTTGAGTTGCTAAAAGAACAACTTTTAAATAACGGTGTGTTGAATAGTCCCTATTTTGATATATCCGATACTCTCTCAAATGTGAGGGATATTGTTAGGGAAAACAGGGGTTGTGAAAATCCGGAACCGAGCAAAAAATTGGGTGAGGTTCTTGTAGAGGAAGAAGTGATCTCGCAGAACGATCTGAAAGAGGCTTTGGCTATTCAGCAAACTACTCAGCAAGACAAAAAAATAGGCGAGATTCTTGTCGAGTCGGATAAAGTTGACGCTGAAAAAATCAATGAGGCCCTTAAAGTTCAACAACGGGGTGTGGTTATTGAGGAGACGATAAAAATATCTATCAACAAATTAGACGATCTTATAAACAATATGGGTGAGTTGGTTATAGTGGGTAATCAGGTGACTCAAAACAAAATTATAGTCGATAGTGAAGACCCCAGGCTTTTGAAGGATATCCCTCAATTAACCAGAATTATAAGATCAATACAAGATTCCGTTATGTCTATGAGGCTCGTGCCGGTCAAACCGTTATTCCAGAAGATGCTTCGTTTGGCAAGAGACGTCTCTAGAAAAGCTAAAAAAGAGGTGGAAGTGATTTTCTCAGGCGATAACACGGAAATAGATAAAAATATGATCGAACTTCTGGGTGACCCTCTTGTGCATATGCTCAGGAACTCTATCGACCATGGTATAGAACAGGCAGACTTAAGGGCGCAAAGAGGTAAACCGGCGCGCGGTTTGATCAATCTTAATGCGTATCAGAAAAACGGTGACATAATAATCGAGATAGCCGATGACGGACAAGGTTTGAATAAAGAAAAAATAAAAGAGAAAGCTATCAAAAATGGATTGATCGAAGCGGGTAAATCTTATGACGATTCGTATATATATAACCTTATCTTTGAGCCCGGTTTTTCTACTGCCGCACAAGTCACCGATATATCAGGCAGAGGGGTTGGAATGGATGTGGTAAGGCGCAATATAGAAAGGTTGCGGGGCAAAATAGAGATAGATTCTACGCCGGAAAAAGGAACTACGTTTAGGATAAAACTGCCTGTTACCTTGTCTATTATCGATGGGATTGTCGTCTCGATTAGAGGAGATAAATATATTTTGCCTATTTTTTCTGTTGTGGAATTTATTCAACAAAAAAAAGAACTGATCACAAATGTTATCGGCAAGGGAGAAATGATCAAAATTCAAGACGAAATGTTCCCTGTTATCAGAATGGACAAGTTCCTTAGTTTGGGCGAACAAGACGTCGAGTCGGATCATTTTATAGGGTGCCTAGTTCACTCGGATTATGGCGATGTTTGTTTGTTTGTCGATGAAGTTATAGGTCAACAACAGGTTGTTATCAAAGAGCTTGGTGATCGGTTTGAACGAGTCAAAGGGGTTTCCGGCGGGGCGATTTTAGGTGACGGTAAGGTGGGGTTGATCTTGGATATAAACGCGATTGTTAAATCGTTGAAGAATTGAAACGGTGGTTTTTTTATGGGTAGTGACAAATATTTTGATGTTTTTATCAGTGAAACCGAAGAGCTTGTTGTAGAACTAAACGAGGCGGTAATCTTTCTTGAAACATCGATGGATGATATAGATACCGTGAACGCGATCTTCCGTATCATACATACCATAAAGGGTAATTCGGGTATTTTCTCGTTTGATAATCTGAAAAAAGTCACTGCCGAAATTGAAGACCTGTTGTCGGAAATAAGATCTAATGCGATGGCGGTTGATGATGCGATTATGGGGTTGTTGTGGGATGGCGTGAATATAATCAACAAAAATCTGGAAATTTTAAAAGTCTCTGATTTACCAAATGGGTTAAGCCGTGAAGAGGAAAGTTTTCTATCCAGAGTGAAAACTAAGATATCTGAACACAGAGAACTAAGCTATAAAGCATCATCCGATTATAGAGCGACTGATAAAGAAAGGTATGTTTTTGAAGATGTCGATGTGACAAGGTTGGTGTTTATTGTACGCTCTTACATAGAAAAATGCAGACAAAAAACTGTATCCAGCGTAAGGACGATAAAATTTATCCAAGTGCTGAAACAGTTTAACAAAATATTTGATGATAAAGGCAGTGAACTACAAAAAAAGATGTGCCTGAATATGATATCCGATTTTGAGATGTTGGTGGATGATAGCGGTATTCCCGATGATTTTCTTGTGGAGATATTGAATGAGCATTTTGTAGATTTACTTAAATTTATAAAAAAAATAGACCTCAAGGATATAAAAAATAACGGAAACAAAAAAAAGCAACCCGCACCTTCCAGAAAATCCACGTTTCGTATCGAAGAAGACAGAATCAACGATATAATAGAGTCTGTTAAAAAGTTGAGGGAATCGTTTGTGTTTTTTGAACAGTTTAAACAGAAGTTACAGCAAAGTTCATTGCCGGCGGAGACGGTTGCAGAATTTGAACGGGAATTTGATCTGATAAATGAGTTTTCTATGGATGTGGTCGTAAAACTTGCTCATATAAAGGTGGTTTCTCCGAAAATGTTTTTTGGAAAAATTAAGAAATCTATTCATTCTCTGGCGGAGTCGTGCAAGAAAAAGGTGGATATAGAACTCAACGGTAAAGATATTCTTGTGGACAAGGTTTTAATGGAGACTCTGGAATCATTTTTTATTCATATTGTGCGCAATTGCGTTGATCACGGTATAGAGTTGCCGGAAGAGAGAATCAAATTAAATAAGCCGGAGCAAGGGAAAATCATTATCGATATGAAACAGACAAAAAAGAGTCTTGTTATCAGGATAATTGATGACGGTAAGGGGATTGATTTTCAACGTATTCGTGAACTTGCGCTGAAGAAAGGCAAAATATCCGAGGCTGAATCGGAGAATATAAAAGATGAACAATTGACAAAAATCTTGTTTATGCCCGGGATTACTACAACCGAGAAAACGACAGAGTTTTCCGGTTTGGGGGTGGGGCTGGATGCAGTAGTGACAAAACTGAAAGCGATTGGCGGATCGGTAGATGTTATGTCGGAACTTGGTAAAGGCACGGTTTTTACTTTAACGTTGCCGATTGCTAAACTTGGGGAGGCTGAATGATGGAGTCAGGGAAGGTTTTTCTGTTACCGGGTGAATTGTGTGTGAGCAAGGATCCTATAATAATTGCTACTTTACTTGGGTCTTGTGTAGCGGTTGTTTTGTATAACAGAAAACTGAAATGTGCGGGAATGAATCATTTCATGATGACAAAACCGAATGATGGAGACGTACCGTCCGGTAAACATGGTAACTACTCTACAAAAATGATTATAAAAAAGATGTTGTCTTACGATAGCAATATCAAAAATATTGAGGCATCAATCTTTGGCGGGGCAAGGATGTTTGATTCAGGACATAGCGAAATAGGATACAAAAATATTGTTATGGCTGAATCAATATTAAAAGAGTATGGGATCAGAATAGTACATAAAAATGTCAGTGGTAATTTGGGCAGAAAAATTTTTCTCAATGTCGCTACGGGTGAAGTGGAGGTGAGAAAAATTCAAAAATCTGTGCAAAGCAAAATGATTGAAGAAAAAAAACAAGCCATATCTTCCAGAAAAATAAAGGTTTTGCTAGTTGATGATTCTAAAACTATACGGGATATTGTGGGTGACGCTATATCTCAAGATCCCCAGATAGAAGTGATAGGTAAAGCCGCCGATCCGTATCAGGCAAGAGAAATGATGCTGGAAAACGATCCCGACGTGATCTGCCTTGATATTATTATGCCGAAACTGGATGGCATAACTTTTCTGAAAAAATTGTTCCTGTATAAACCTAAACCGGTGATTATCTTGAGCACGGTTGCCCAGAAAGGCAGTAAGTATCGCCAACAGGCAAAAAAAATCGGAGCGGTAGATGTTATCGATAAAGAAGAGTTGCAGATATACAAAAATCAGGATTTAGTCAAAACGGTTTTGGCAAATAAAATAAAAGCCGCGTCTACCGTATGGTTGAAGAAAAAAACTAAACAGGAAATCGCGGATATTTAAATGTGGAGTCTAGTTTAGCATGGGAAAACAGCAGGTTTTAGATGTAATGTTGTCGCAATCCGAATATAGAAAGTTCGCCGCATTGATATATGAAAAAAGCGGTATTGATCTGGGTGACAAAAAAAGTGATCTGTTGAAATCCCGTTTGGTAAAACGCCTAAGAGTCTTGAACCTGTCGTCGTATAAGGAATATTATAAATATGTCGTGAATGATTCGACGGGTACGGAACTTGTATATATGCTTGATGCGATATCGACAAATGTCACATCTTTTTTTCGTGAGGCGTCTCATTTTGAGTACCTGAGAAAAGTTGTAATTCCTGAGATTTTAGCAAGTAAAAAGAAAGATAGAAAAATCCGTATCTGGTCGGCTCCTTGTTCTACGGGCGAAGAGGTATATACGCTCTTGATGGTTTTTATGGAGGGTATTCGGGATATATCGTCGTGGGATATGAAGATATTGGGTACGGATATCTCCATAAATTCTCTTCAAACCGCCCATGCCGGCGTTTATTCCGATGACAAACTAAAAAGTGTCCCGTTCGCATTGAGAGAGAAATATTTCGAGAACGGTAAAATAAAAGATTACCTGAAAAAATATGTCGTATTTAGAAAACTGAATTTGATGAATAATTTGTTCCCTTTTAAAGGTAAATTCGATGTGATTTTCTGTCGTAACGTGATGATATATTTTGACCAAAAAACACAAGCCGAAGTCATGAGTAAATTGCATAAATACCTACATGATGACGGTTATCTGTTTATAGGGCATTCGGAGAGTTCGGTCTTTTTTAAAGATAAATTTCAGTCTGTCGGTTCGGCGGTATTAAAAAAAAGTAAGGCGAAATGAAAAAAATAAATGTTGTTATAGTCGACGA
>CAZFUR010000042.1:0-9665 GCA_964522245.1 uncultured bacterium
GTTGGTATTCTAGGGTTTATCAAAAATATTTCTTGTCCGTCCAATATGGTACGCCCGGCTGGATTCGAACCAGCGACCTACGGATTAGAAGTCCGTTGCTCTATCCAGCTGAGCTACGAGCGCACAAAAAAATAACGATACCTACCACAGATCGTCACATATTATCATTACTTAATCGCAAAAACAAGATCAAAATACGAAATTATTTTTCAAAAAATACCCGCAAAAATTATCGATAAAAACAAAATTATCATCCCGATTATTCTCAAATCGGTTTTCCTGAAAAAGACGATAATCATCGTCAGCCCGATATAATAAAAAACAAACAGTATCGACGGTATTGCTCTGAAATAGCTTTGCAACCCTGCTGTATCATATAGAATAGATGTCGCCGCTAACAAAATCTTTATCATCACAAAATTAAACAGATTGAACAACTCAGAGACGATTTTTAGCAGAAAACCTGTACAGGCGGATACTGTACCTACCAAAACAATAACCTGCACAAACATCAATGCGAATGTCCCCAAAATAAACCCTATCGGAGAAAATACACCGTTACGATAAGCGGCAAGCGGCGAGATCACAATCCAAACAGAAAAAGATAGTATCGGGTACTGTATCAGTTTGAACAACGACCAACCCTTGAACGGTACGATCAAAATAGGATAGATAAACAAAATCGCCGCAACTGACATGAACGAATACTGAAAACCATGATCGTAAATCAGGGCAGGCATGAACATAAGCTGGAGCATTCCCGCAAATATTAGTGCGTGGACAGCATTACGATCACGATTGAACAGATCAGCGCAAAAATAGAACGATATCATCACAATAGCCCTAGTAATCGATACCTTAAACCCTACAAGAAAAAGATAAAATATCATCAACGGAAACATAATCAGCAACGAACCTTTTTTGCCGATACCCGTCAATCGCAACAGGGTTATTCCGATGAACACTACGCACCCTATGTGTAACCCGGAGATAACTAGGATATGTATTATACCGAACACGGCGAATTGTCGAAAAATATGGTAATCTATGTCAGGTCGTTCCCCCAGTAACATTGCACAGATAAGCTGAGATTCCTTCGTTCCGCCAATCCCTATCGCTAAATTATCCAAAAGTTTCTTACGCAGACGAGTAAGCCATCTTAACGGTGAAGACAAAACCTCTATCTTATCCGTTCTCGCTATGAAATAGATGTTCCTGAAACTAAGGTATTCTCTGTATGTCAAAAATCGGTTTAGCCTAAAACAGGATGTTCTTCTTATTTTAGCGTGAATCTTTATTTTATCGGCGAAAGATATCGGCGAGGCGGGTTTATCTTTAAGATAGATGAGCAATCGCGGTGATAGCGATAAATCGGTTTTATCCACTTTTAGATAAAATTTCGTTTTGCCTCGTTTTGTGGATGGGAAATTTATCACTGTGCCTGTCAATGTTACGGCGGATTTACTTTCTATATAAGGTTCGAACAGTCGGTTTTGCAAGTCTGCCAACTCACAGTTTCTAGTCGCCCAGCCCATTCCGATCAGAAAAAATCCAAAAATCAGTATAAACCGTCTATAACGAATCTTCTTCATGAAAAAAGCAGAAGCGATGACAAAAAAAGACGCCGTGAACAGGTATATCGATCTTATATCCGATACACTTTGCCAATACACCCCAAGAATAAAAAAAATCGCCAACCATGGGAAAAGAGGATATTTTTTGTTTGTTTCCATAAGCTCTATGACGTTATCTGTTTGAATAGGGATTTCTTTCGTTTAATCGATAAATCTCTAGCAGTTTTTTCAAATCGGTATCGTCGGGGAAGATTTTTAGAGCGGAGAGTATTGTGCTTACAGCATTCGCAGGCTGATTGCTTCTCTCGTACGCCTCGGCAAGCAAAATATATAATTCACGACGATAAGGATCTTTTTTTATACCTTGAGCAAGAAAAAAAATTGATGGGAAATATGATTTTTTGAGCAGATACGTATTTCCTATCCCCAGATATGCCGATATGTCGTCGGGGTTATCTTGTATAATGGACATGTAGGTCTCTATTGCGGCGGAATAGTTTTGTTTATCCGTGTAAATTTTTGCGAGAAGATGATTTATACTGTTATCGTAGGGCAGAAAGTATTT
This sequence comes from uncultured bacterium, assembly GCA_964522245.1. GTDB lineage: Bacteria > Auribacterota > Auribacteria > Auribacterales > Auribacteraceae > CAZFUR01. The sequence goes on from CAZFUR010000042.1 coordinate 2,140, forward strand.
TGCGGTTTTAAGATCTTTTAGGGCGAGTTCTGGATTTATCGTAAGATGTTGTTGCGAGCGCGCTAAAAATATCCAGCCGAGAATATTTCTGAATATTGAGTTTCTTGTGTCTTTGGATATGATGTTGTTCGCCTCGGTTATTATGAATTTTTGTATGTTCAATTTTAACCGAATAATATTCAGGATATATTTTTCGTAATCCGGAGGAGACGTTTTTTTTGAAAGATTCGGTTTATCGTCAATTCCTATCTCGGTTTGAGCCACTATTTTACCAAGTTTGTGCGCCATGGAGGCGTTATCGGGCAGATCGGTTTGGGTTTGCCATGCGGGCATATCCTGAATGATGTTTTTTGCGATGTTATCCACAAGGCTATTCACATACCCTAACGATCCGTTCGCACGATACCTTTTTATCACCTTACCTTGTTTGGCGTCTATGACGTTTGTCAGTATGATTATACTGTCGTTATCAAGTGTGAAATGACCGGATATCAATATCTCAGCGTCTACCAATCCACCGATATACTGCAGAATACGAGGATTCTTTATGTTATCTTTCACATTCATGTCTCTTTTCTCCATCATCCGATTTATTCTTTGGAGCTCTATCAGGTATAGGTGGTTGTTCTGTGTGAGATTTTTGTTTAATTTTTCTCTCAGAGAATATTGCAAGACATTCATATCCATTCTGTCGGTGTTGTTTACGAAATGAAAAACCGCTACATTTATCTTTGATGTAGGTTCTATAGCCGAAGTATTTGTCATCGGATAAGATAAAAATAAAAATATTAATAACCAGTTTATCTTCATTTTTTTATTCTCACAAGGTTCAGTAGGGTTTCTTTAGATTGAGATATTTTTGTTTGTACCTGCTTATCTAGCTCATCAATAGAAATACCAAGATTATTTTCTATCGTTTGCGAAATATTTTTCTTGTTTTTTAAATCGGCTAAAATATGTAAACAAGATTCCATCCCAAACGTATTTATTATATATGTTGTCGTTATAACCGATTTAATATACGCAAGCGCTATGGTCGCATTTAATCCGATATTGTAATCCGGTCCTCTCGTTAATCCTTGTACCCGCTCCATGTTAGTTAGACTGAAAACATTGCTTTCCAGTTCAAGATTTGTCAAAATATCGACATTTATTCCGGTTATCGGTTCTGAGAACGATTGAGCTAATCCCTCGTTCAGCCAGAACGGACATCGATCGTTAGTAAGGTATCTTATCAATACGTGAGTATACTCATGATAGATGATTTTTTCGAGGAATTCTTTGTTGTGGATCAGTTTCTTCGATACTTTTATTCGGATTTTACCATCGTACAATCCTGCGATAAAACCATCGGATCCGGTGGCTTTTTTAAATTCTTCAGGGCTATATAAAATTGTTATTATCTCTGAGAAAGGAAAACACCTAAACTGTTTCCCGATATCTCGATGGGCTTTTTTTAGTGCGTTCATCACTTGGTTGGCGAGATATTCATTGCGGGGTTTGTATTTTAATCTGAATGGATGAGAAGAAATTTCTTTAAACTTTTTTTGTACTTGCCATTCATTTTTCGCACGGATAATTTTATGGTTTAGAGGTTCGTTGTATGGCGATTTTTCTTTTATTTTTTGCCAGAAACGAATAGCGTTCTCCAAGTCTCCCTGTTGAAAATAAGTTTCACCTAGCATGGTTGTTATAACAGGTTCGTTTGGTGCGTAAATATGGGCTATTTGCAGTTCGCCTTGTGCCTGAATGTAGTTGCCGTCATCCATGTATATAGACGCAAGAAGTATATGTGAGCTCGGTACGGTATCGTTTACGGAGATAGCTTTTTTTGATAAGAGAACGGCGTTTTTTGTGTCGCCTTTGCGTTTTAAGTGAATCGCCTGCCCAAGATAAGAGTTGATTAGATTGGCTTTTAAAACATGGTTTTCCCGATCTATTTTATACGCCGATTCAAAGTTATCTATCGCAGTAGTATAATCTTTGTTTTCAAAATAAACCGTACCGATATCGTTTAATGTTTTGATACGTTTTATATCAAACTTATCCAGTCCGTATAAAGAACTGTTTATTGTAATTAGAAATATGATTATTATTAGTTGTCTCACAACAAATACCTCCGCTCAATTGTAGCATAAAAAATTATTTTTTGCGTGTAGGTTTTTCTTAAAATCGGAAATAAATACGGATCAGTTTTGAGACAGGACTTTCTTTAGAGTATTAAACAGTTCTTCAATCTCGAACGGTTTGTTTATCGCCCCACAAAAACCATGTTTTTTGTATTCAAGCATCACGGGATTGTTGGTGTATCCGCTGGATATGATGGCTTTGACGGAGGGGTCGTTTTGTTTGAGTCGCTCTAGAGTTTCTTGTGTAGCGATTTTACCGGGGACGGTTAGATCCATAATTACTGCGTCAAACGGTTTGCCGGAATCTATGGCATCCGTATACATTTTTATTGCTTCTTCGCCGGATGTGGCGAAACTTACGGAGTACCCGAGAGTTCGTATTACACTGCCGATACTTTTGCGGATGATTTCCTCGTCGTCCATAATGAGTATTTTTCCGTCTAGGTGTTCTGTTTGAGCTTTTCTGAGCCGAGTCTTTTTATAAACGCCTGTTTGTTTGATTTTTTTCTGGACGGCGGGTAGATAAATATCGAATTTTGTGCCTGCGTTTATCTTTGATTCCACGGTGATTAAACCTTTATGCTCTTTTATTATGGAACAGCAGGTAGCCAACCCCAGTCCACTGCCTGTTTTTTTCGTGGTGAAATAAGGATCAAAAATTTTGTCTATGATTTTCTGGGGAATCCCTTTGCCTTGATCGAGAATAGATGTCATAACATACCTTCCGGGCGGAAGATCTATATTGTCGTCTTGTTTGACGATGACGTTTTTGCAGGTGATTGAGATTGAACCTTTGTTTGCCATCGCTTGGACTGCGTTTATAATAAGGTTGTTTATCACCTGACTGATTTTACCGTTATCGATATTGACCGGCCATAAGTTATCGGGGATAGAGTATTCACATTGGATTCCTGAACCTCTGGTAGAGAACTTGGCGGAGCCGATGATTAGGTCTTTTATACACGTTGGAATCGACATAGGCATATCGCCTTTGGAGAATGATAGAAGTTGATGGCTTAATTTAGTCGCTTGTGCGGTGGCAACTCCTGCTTCGCTGAGAATTTCCCGTATTTCTGTCTGGGTTTCGGGAATTTGCATTTTTACCAATTCGATATTACACAATATTCCTGTAAGCAGATTGTTGAAATCGTGCGCGACACCACCGGCGATTAGACCTAATGACTGTAGCTTTTCCCTTTTTAAGAGATCATCTAAATTACTCTTTTTTTCATCGCTTGATTCTATTATACCGACTAGTTTCTCAGGTAGACCATTGGTATTGTAGGAAAGTTTACCGCTGAAAAGTAGGTCGCAAACCTCGCCATGATTGTTTCTTAAAGATAGTTTATGTTTCTGTAACTGTTTTTTTCTCAAAAGTTCTCTTACAAACTGTTTTCTTTCGTCGGAATTTGCAAACAATTTGTGCGGATTTATTTTGGTCAGTTCGTCTGTGGATTCGTAACCGAGTATTTTTGCCATAGAGGTATTTGTGTGTAGAAACGAACTGTGCCTGTTGAAGGTTGTTCTTATGACTCCGATATTAAACCTATCGACCAAAGCCCTGAAGTTTTCTTTGCTTTCATTGAATGCGTTCTCCAGTCTTTTTTGTTCGGAAATATCTATGATTACTCCTTCAATCGCAATTACACGGTTGTCACGGTAGACGCAATTTCCTCTATCACAAACCCAGACGTGGTGCCCTTTTTTATGGAGAATCCTGTAAATTGAGTCGAAACGGATCTGTTTGTCTACACTATCTTTCAGTTTTCTTAATACAATATCTTTGTCATCGGGGTGGATTAAGTTTTTGTGACTAGTAATGTGGTTTGCGATTAGCTCTTTAGGAGAATAGCCTGTTAGAGAGAAAATCCCGGGACTGATGTAATCTATCGAAAAATCATCATCATTTTTGTACCGATACGCTACGCCCGGAAGATTTTCTATCAGGTTGGAAACCAGTATGTTTGAATCGTTTTTTTTCGTTGCTCTTAAAAGATATTTGAATCGTAATATAACATAGAATAAGATTATGCAAGCAACAACCACATCAAAATCTTGCAAGATTGTTTTTGATGAGAAGACAGGTATCCCGAAATCGTTTAATAATTTAATTGACACCATGAAAAAAATTAGTCCTAACAATGCTAAGGAAATATTTTTTACCGTTGTCCTTTGATATTTCATAAAAAAACCTTGTTTCTCTTAAAATACGATAATTTTATCTAAATATGTGACGGCGTGTAACGTATAAATGTAAACATTCTTATTGCCGGTGAACGCTTTACAATAAATATTTTTATTACTATAACTACAATCGGTTTTACTATTATTTTCTTGATAAATATTTTAGTTTTTGTAGTAACTAAGACGGATGATTTTTTTTATTAATAAATGAACTGCAATTATAAGATTTAATTTATGGTTTTAATTTTTTTTCCGATAAACGGTGTGAGACCTGTATTTATTAGGAGAAATTATGGTTCATTTGATTATTGGATACGGTGTATCCGCTCATTGGGCTGTCAAGTCTATAAGAAAATATGCTCCGGATGACAAAATCATTGTTGTTACAGAAGAATCTAATCTGTGCTATTTCAAGGCGTTTTTGAGCGACTATATGCTTGGCAAACGTACGGTCGGTGACCTGTCTATTCCTAATAAAGGATTCTTTGATAATAAGGTTACTCTATTAATGGAAAAAAAAGTTGAAACTCTTGATATCGAAAATAAGTTTGTGGTTCTTGGAACGGGTGAGAAAATATCGTACGATAAAGCTTTGATCGCTTCGGGGATGCGTTGTCCTGACAGGAACGGTTTTGAGATTGATGGTGTTTTTAGATATAGCAGTGTTAAAGATATTGATCGGATAAAGTCGTATCTTGGCGATGAAATTAAGAAAATTATCGTTATAGGTGCCAACTTTATAGCTTTTGAAATGATTAACGGTCTTAAAAAACTTGGTCATAATGTTTCACTTTTCACAGAACAGGAATATCCGGGGTGTGATCTGTGGGATAAAAAAATCTCCGATACGTTTTTGGGCAAAATATTGTCAGAAGAAAATATTATATCGGGAACGAAAATAAAGAGGGTATTGTCTGATGATAACAGGGTTACGGGGATAGAAACTGAGGACGGCAGAACTATCTTTGCCGATCTGATCGGTTTATGTGAGCCTTTGAAACCTGTTACCGGATTTATGGAGTACGAAAAATATCAGAAAATTATGGTCGATGACTATATGCAGACGATTCATCCGGACTTGTTTGCCGCAGGAGACGTCACTATGGTAGCCAATGAGCCGGAATTGTTGGGGGTAGGGTGGCACAGAGCACGTTTGCAAGGAATGATTGCCGGAACCAATATGGCAGGTCAGTTTAAGCCGTATATGATTGTTCCATCTCTTAGATTCCAAATTGAGAATTACCCTGTCGTTGTGATGGGGTACGCCGACTTTTCCAATAGATCAAATTATAAAATACTTAATTTTGCTGACGAAAAAGAACATATCTATAAACAGCTCTTTCTTCAAGACGATGTTATTATGGGGGCGGTTTTCGCGGGAAATATCGATAATATGTACACGATAGAAGAACTTATTCAGTCACAAAAACCGTTTGAGGCGAACGATTACGGAACACTTCTAAAACTGATACAGGTTGAAGACGATTCGCCCAAAAAGTTCTCTGAACGGTTTTGTCCTATATGCAAAATCAGTATAGATTTTTCAGATGAAATCCCTGAATCGTCTTCTTTTGAATGCCCTATTTGTGGAGTTGATCTTAAATTGACTGTTGTTACATGGGGTGGGTTAACCAGAAAAGTACTTTTTGTGAATAAATAAAAAAAGACAGGCAACCAAACGGTTACCTGTCTTATATATATCGAAACTGTAATTATTTTTTTCTTTTTATCAACAACCCTGCCAAACCACTACCTAACAAAATCATACTGAAAGGTTCAGGTACACTGTCTTCCGGTCTTGGAGGAGTCGGCAAAGTACCGTCAAAAGGACCACCATCCAAAAGATAAGCAGGCGAAGTTATAGGAGGTGCGTCAGACGTTATGAAAAGTACAGGTCCCTCACTACCTATAGGTAACTCAGACGTTCCAAGGTATCCCCAAGTTTGGTTTTGAGGACGACTTATGGTGTCGTACTGGGTATAAAACGGATCTATTATCGCCGCATTGTTATCTTCATGTTCCCCGGCAATGTTATGATCAAAATTACCGTCGGTATCCAAATCCGCACCAGAGATGTATCCGATTGATAGCACATGCAAAGGCTCAAGATTTAAAGTGAGCTGTAACAGTGAAGTGGTGCAATCGGCGGAATTATTCTCTAACTGATAATAATAAAAGTAAGTCGAAGCCTGATAGGCCGCATAGTCACCGACTTTGCCCGGACCGGCGTTAAGAATCGAGAAAACAAAATTACTCTGGTCTATCCCCCCTGCTAAATCGTTGTCGGACACGATATAATCAATATATGTCTGACCAGCACCGGCCGTACTTACAAAAGTGGCTTCTCCCTCTAACAGTTTACTCGCAAAAACATTTCCCGCAGAAAGGAAAAGAACCAACACTAACATGCTACCGAAAAACTTTCTCATTTTAAACCTCCGTTATATTATGAAATGCACATCAAAAATCCCAGAACTATTACTAATGTAACACATCTATTCGGTAAATACAACAAAAATTTTAAAAAAACTGATTTATTTTTAATAATAGTTTGTTGCAAATACCTTATACCTAACAATATAGCGCATAAAATATAGGAATGCAAGTTTTTTTAATAATTAAAGAATTATGCAAGGTAAGAAATGATTTTGTAGACCAATTTTGCCGCATAAAAAGCGGATGCCCGATCGTAGCGTACGGGTGAAAACTCTACAAGATCCGCTCCTACAAAATTTTTGCCTGATTCGGATAATCTACGCAACAGTTTTGTTATATCGTACCATAACATTCCCCCCGGTTCGGGTGTGCCTGTGGATCTTATCTCAGAGATGTCTATTGCGTCTATATCGAAGGTCAAGTAGACGTTTTCGGAAAGATTTTCTATTGTTTTATCTATCCCTATGAGTGCTTATATTATCTTTGCAACTGCTGGTGTTATGCTCTTATTTAACATGCAATTAGTTCATATTGAAAAAGCAGTTAATTCTATTTCTTGAGAAAAAAGAGAGGTTAATAGAAAAAAAAAGAAGAAAAAATTTAAGAGTAAGGTCTTTTTCATTGCATAGTAATATAATTCTTTGCAATATAAAAAAATCCTAAAACATTTGCCTTAGGATTTTAACATTTTTTTAACAACTTATTTTTACTGCTTCTTTAATCTAATTTCAAATGAAACCTCTATTAAATCATCAATAAATTTATCCTTTAAATTAT
>CAZFUR010000043.1:0-9634 GCA_964522245.1 uncultured bacterium
CGGATAAAACAATTGTCATTTTACCTGTGCGAACGGCGGGAGTTTTGAAAGTTGAGCCTGGTTATCGTGAACTTGTCCAGACCGATACTGATGTGAAGGTGTATTTTACAACTCTTATGAACCCTGAGACGATAACCGACGACGTATTCTTTATATACAATATGGCGGATAATCAGAGGGTTGCGGGGTCTATCGTTAATACCACGGTCAGAACGGGTACCGTTTTGATCTTTACGCCCGATCAGCCTCTTGATCCCGATCAGGTTTATCGTGTAGAGGTGACTACCGATATCAAAAATCTGCAGAATGAAGGTTTGGGAGCCCCTTTTAGGAGTATTTTTAATACGGCTTCTATATCTGATTCTCTAAAACCTCTTATAAATAATGTTTCACCGGTTTACGGACTTGTTGCGGGGGGAGACAATATAGAAATAACGGGAGACAATTTTATCGAAGGAGCCTCGGTTTATCTTGGGGATAACCTGCTGGTTAGCACTGTTGTCACTGATGGCGGGACTAAAATTTTGGGTGTGACGCCATCTAATATACCCGGTCCTTGTGCTGTAACGGTAGTGAACCCGGGCGGTTTGAAAGATTCTGTTTTAGCGGGATTTAATTATCTGCCTGCACCTGTTTTAACTCAGTTATCTCCTGCATACGGTTCCTATTACGGTAATTCAGATGTTCATCTTAACGGTTCACAAGGATTTTATCCGGGTACTATAGTGAAATTCGGCGGTTTCCTTGCCACAGACGTTGATATTCAGGGTATCGGATCTTTGGTCGCTACCACACCGAGTGGTTTAATCGGAACGGTAGACGTGTCTGTAACTACTCCGGGCGGTGTCAACGGTGAGGGGATGACCAGCGTTTTGCAAAACGCTTACGATTTTATACTGCCACATTCCGGTTTTCTAGCGGGTAGGTCGGGTTGTTTGCTGATTGACGGTCATAACGTGATCGCAGGATTCGGAAACCAACTTAAAATTATTAACGCTTTGGCGTATGATGATCCGATATTTGTGCCGAACGGTTCTGTCAATCTTATGGGGGCAGTGACGGATATTGTCGATTTGGGCGATGATTTTGTCGGTGTTGTATCGGCAGGAAAACTGAAGATTGTAGACGTATCGGATATCTATTTGCCGAAACTGAAAGCCGTTCTTGATTTGTCTTTCGGTTTGGATGTTACTGAAATTGAAAAAGTGGATGGTCTTATAAAAATCTTAGTGGACGATATTGGTTTGTTGAGTGTGGATATGTCTGTAGAACTGGAAAACGATGCTTACGGTTTGCTTGTCAGAAACGTTTCTGTCGGTGTTGCGGATACCTTTGTGCCACAAGACGGGGTTTTGAAGAAATTTTGCTTTGTTGATGATAAGTTTATTGCGATAATTCAGGATTCGGGAACCCAGTTCATAGAGATAATGGATCGCAACGATTATAGCTTGATTGGAAAAACGGCAATCGAAGGGGTTGTATCGGATCTTATCGTAGACGGAGATTTGGCATATATCGCTACTACCTCAAAAGGTGTTCAGATCTATGATATCAGTACCCCTATTTTTATATCTAAAATTAACCATCTGTATGATTCATCACCTGTGGTGGGGATAGATGTTCAACCGGGTCTTTTGTATGTTGCGCAACCGAATCGTGTAAACGTTAATGATATAAGCGATCCCACAAAAGATAATAGGATAACCTATCATATATCAAACAATTATATAAATGATTTTAAGGTGGTTAATAGCGTTGTTTATATATCGACGGCTAATAAATTTGAGACTGTATTTTTGCCTATAAACAATGTCCATAGTGTCATTCCTTACAACGGACAGAAAATTTCTCAAGATCGGTTAGTAGAGGTTCTGTTGCCTGCTCATATAGATCCTTTGCTTATATCAAATACAGATGTTAAGGTGTATGACGGACAAGACGAAATTGCCGTTTCCAAACAAATTATGGAGTCACGGATTTTGTTGAATTTTAATGAAGATCTTTTACCGAACAAAAAGTATACGGTATCAATAGATCTTGCCGATACAGCCTTAGTTGGCGATGAATTGAACAGTGATATAAAAACATATTTCTCAACAACGGATCAGTTTGGCAAAAATACGGTTTTGAACGTCTCTAAGGTTCAGCCTGCTAGATGCTCAAAACTAGGAGGAGCGAGTATTGTTATCAGTGGAACAGGATTTATTCTGGAAGATGATAACGATAATACGGTATCACAGGTTTCGGCTGTAACGTTTGGTTCGGAGGCGGCTGTTATAACGGATTTGTCTTATAATTCTATTGAAGTTGTCTCTCCTGTCGTTAGTAGTGCGGGTGTTGTACCTATCAGTGTGGAGATGGATGACGGCCGCTCGTTTACGTTGTACGATAGTTTCTTTTTTACGGACGATACTTTTCTTGTGGAGTCGGTTTCTCCGTTTGTCGTGTCTGACGTGGGTGGAAAAATGGTGACGATTCAAGGTACGGGGTTTACACCTGATACAATCATATCGGTTGATGGAAATCCTGTTGTCTTGCATTATTTTGATTCATCTAACCGGATCCGTTTTGTGTCGCCGGCAAAGGCGATCGGGTTGTACGACCTGACTTTGGAAAAACCTTTTGCGACGCCTGTCGTTTTGACTGAAGGAATCCATTATGAAGATCTTACAAGACCGACTGTCCTTTTGGATAATTGTGTTCCGTCGGGTGGACGTTGGATGGCAAGAAATGTTGCTACGGATACGTCTATAAAAATTGTTTTTTCCGAGCCGATTTTAGAAGCGTCTTTAATGTTGCCATGCAATGTTGTCATAAGAGAAAGTATTCCGGGATCCGATTCTATATCTTGGTCGGTTGTGAGTTTTAACGGTACAGAGTTTGTTTTTAAAACAAACCCGGATCTCAAAGACGCTACAAAATTTATTGTGGAGTTATCAGACGGAATTGTTGATTTAAAAGGTAATCCTTTAGTTGCGGTTTCGTTTGAATTTGTGACTTCTGATACAACGCCTCCGGTTGTGAAAATTGTCAAAGATGAAGACGGTTTAGAATATGTCGCGGGTGAGTCATATCATAGCGGTCAGACTTTGTCTATGCGGTTGGAATCAACCGATAACTATTCAGATCGTATGATGAGAAGTACTTTATCATGCTCTCTTAATGGTCAGGCGGTAAATGTGGCGGATTACGGTGGTTTATACAGGTGTTTAATTCCTGATGTGATTGATCCGAGTGTACTTACACTATCTGCTCAGGTGACGGATTACAACTATAATGTTTCCGATATTTACACGGTTACTTTAAATGTGCTTGCCGCACCACCCCCGGTTGTGGCGGTATCCGATTTGCCATCTTCTTTTTGCGAAGGAGAAATTCTGTCGGTGAATGCGCATGTGAACTCTTTCTATATGACACGGAAAGTTGACTTTTATTTGGATGGTCTGCCGGTTCATACAATAAATGTTGCGCCTAATACATATGATTCGTCTTATGAGTATTCGTTTAAATTAGGTGCGGTAGATTCATCAACTAACATGGAAATAAAGGTAATTGCTCTGGATGCAAAAGGGCTTTTGTCGGAAGATTCTAAAAATATAGCCGTCGTGCCCGATACGTTGCCTCCGGTATTAAACATAGTGTCGCCTGCAAATGCGTCGGAGGTTCTTGAGGGAATATTTTTGCCGATTGTTGTTAATGTTGTGGATAATATGGATGTGGCAGAGGTTTTTATGAAAATAAACGGTATCGATCAGCCTTCCATAACGAATCCGCCTTACGTATTCAACTATCAGGTCGATAGGGTAGAGGATGACGGTGCTCTGGTTAGATTGGAATCATGGGCGACTGATCTATCGGGTAATACCTGTGAGGCGGTCCTTGTAAGTTTTCAGATCAAAAATGACAGTATAGCGCCGACTGTTAATTTTGTATCACCTGTTCCGGGAGAAACGTTTTTTGAAAATAGGTCGATACAGATTAAACTTTCCGCTCAAGACGATGGTCATATCGCAAAAATAGAATTGCTGGATAACGAAAATATGGTTATTCAGGAACTAACGACTGAACCTTACTTGTTTGATTTTACTTTACCTTCTGTTGCTGTCGGAGTAGTGGATTTTGAGCTTCGAGTCAGGGCGGAAGATTCAGGAGGACTAAAAAGCGAAATTCAATCCGTGAATATTAATATCTCCGCAGACTCGGAGGCGTTCCCCGGTACAAGAATGATTACATTCCCTCAGGGTGACAGGGTGTTGGCGGGAACGGATGTTGAGGTTGAGATAAGTTGTGATGCGGACGATCTGGATTTGAGCAGTTCAAATATTAAACTGTATGTTGACGGTGTTTCGTCTGAGACTTTACCGTTGCGTAAATCTCAAAAATTTGTTGTACCGTCTGTATCGGGGGCGGATAGCGTATTTAAAATACAGGCTAATCTATTTGACCGTTCCGGTAATTCTTTATCTATCGAAAAGGTTTTTGATGTTATCCCTGTAATGTCTGATATATACGATATAGTCGATCTTGATAGACCTGTCGGTAAAATAAACAGGAACATCTTAAACGTTTTGGGCAATAGATTGTTTTTAAGCGATGCGCAAGAAGGATTTAAAATTTTTGATGTCACCGATCCTTCAAATGTCGTGCCTAATGATTCTGTGAGCACGGGAGGTTTGACAAGATCCGCTATCGTTTTTCAGGATATTGCTGTGGTTGCCGATCAGTTTGAGGGATTAAAGATTATTGATGTGTCAAACGACAGTGCCGTCAGAGAGCTTGCTGTATTGACAGGTATCCATAAAGCGTACGATATGGTACGCATTGGAGATAAAATTTATCTCGCGGACGGTTCTTTTGGTATAAAAGTTTTGCCGATAGATGGAGCGGACATAATAGATACTTATAATCTTTTAAAAGAAATAATCTGTCTGGAAGTTTTTGGGGACTTTCTGGTTGTCGGCAGTGCGCAGGGGGATATGTTGGTGTTGGATCTGTCTAACCCTGTTTCCCCAAAGATTGTGTCGGAAATGAATTTTGACAGTTCGGTGGTGGATATATGTGCGGGGAGTCGATATTTGTACGTTGTTTTGGGTAACGGTGTATTGAAGAAAGTATCTTTTGTCGATCGGTCATTGCGATTTGAAGCACAGTTGCTTGACGGTATCGATACTGCGGAGGTTAGCGGTGACCTTGTCTTTTTGGGTAGTGAGGAGAAGGGGTTGTTTGTTATGGGTTCTTCAGACGATTGTTTGATCGGTGTTTTTTCGGCAAAACAGGTCAGAAATATCGAGGTAGAGGGATCAAAAATCTATTTCAACGATACTGAATCCAAGATAAAAATGTTGAACTTGGTTTATTCGGGATTGCCGATACCTGTCTTGAACTTGTCGGTGTCGGAACATGTAAGCGTGGACGGAAAACTTGATGTGGCTGTGGATACCAATAGCGGTATCGCTATGACGGTGGGAATAAAAGTTGATGATAATTTGGTTGTTTCCGCTGATAGATCTTCTATTTTAGAAAAAATATCTGTTCTGAGCGGTTTATCTGTGGGAGAGACGTTTTCAGTTAAAGGAGTCTTGAAAGATGTTGCGGGCAACGAGATAGAAACGTCTGCCGTAACTATAACGGTTGATAATGATATTGTTAATCCGTCGGTGAATCTGTTGGTGGATGATACTGTTTATGAAGGAAGCCTTATAAATCCGGTTGCCGTGGCTGAAGACGATGTAGGGGTAGAGACGGTCAGATTTTTTGTCGACGGTGTATCTGTAGACAACGATACATCATATCCTTTTATTTTAGAAAATCTTCAGGTTGGGGATTCTTCCCAAGGCATGATGCGTATTAGCGCTGTTGCTGTGGATGCGGTGGGCAACGTTGGTTTGGAGTCTAGCGTGTCTGTCTCGATACTGGAGGATACCAGTCCCATACAGCCGTCTGTTCAGATAGTTTATCCGACAAACGGTCTTGGAGTAATGGAGGGACAAAGATTGCTTATTCGTGTGGACGCATCGGACGATGACGGTCAGATAGTGGGCGTTCATATCGGTATAAAAACGGAGACGATGGAGAAAGAACTCATTTATGATACCGTGCCGCCGTATGAATTTGAGGTTACGATTCCCCTTGTGGATGAGTTTACTCCTGCGGATATATGGGCGGTCGCCGTCGATAATTGTGCTAACAGAAGCAGTAAACAGGTTATGCTGATTAATATTGTCAAAGATACTATCAGCCCCGATGTGCATAACGTTCTCATACCTGATTCAAATAGGGTGGTTGCCGGTAGCGTAATCCGATATCAGGGAAGTTTCTCGGATAACATGAATCTGCTTAATACGGTAATTTCAGTTCAGATAGATGGTGTTGTCGCTGAAAAATGGGTCTTTGACGATTCTAACGTGGATATTTTGTATACTGTCCCTCAGGTTTCTATGGGTAGTGTTCTTGATATTCGTACCGTTACGACGGATTGGTCGGGCAATGTTACTTCCAGAGTCCATTCTTACGATATTGATCCTGTTTTTAGATTCGGTTTGCCTGTGGTTCTTATGGCGGATAAATCGGTTTTAAAAGATGCTGTGGTTTTTGATGATAAATTATATTCTGCTTGTGGCGATGACGGTCTGACGGTGTATGATTTGGATAACGATTCTGTCGTCTCGCAGTACGATATATCGGCTGATTGTATACTTTTTGCGGGAGACGTATTGTTTGTTGGGGGAAATAGGTCTGTTTCTTCATTTAATGTTGCCGATATGTCTAAACTGGATACGGTTTATTTTGAATCCGATCCTATTGAACTGAAGGTTTTTGAAAACGATCTGTTTGTCGTAAGAGATCAGGATGATGTTGTAGCAATCGATTTTACTGATCCTTCTCATATGCGAATCAGGGGAGTTTTGGACGATACGGAAAATAGTACCGGAATAGATTTGAGCGAACAGTATATATACGTTGCGTCCGGCACGATAAAAATATTTAATCGATCGGATTTAACTCATAGAAAAACCTATCGCGAAGGATATATTTCTACGAATAAAATTCAGAATATCGATGCTAAAGACCTGTTGGTTGTTGATGATGTTATTTATGTAGCCGATGAAAACGGGTTTATGGCTTTAAAGATTATCAATGGATGGGTGAAGGTTATAGATATGTGTTCGGATTTGGGATCTCATCCGATGCGAATAAAAAAATCGGGCAATTACCTATTTTTAAAATCTGAAAATAGTACCGTTGTGATAGACGGTATAAATCCCGGTATGTTGGAAGTAGTGGCGAATATTCCAAATACAAAGAGCGGTTTGGGATTTATTTTGACAAAACAAGCTCTCATATCTTCTGAAAATGGTGCGGTTGTTAAGTATCCGATTGTAGGCGCGGTTGAGTCGGGGGCGGTTAGCAGTGTTTCGGTGCCGGGAGAAGCTAAAGATGTGTTTGTGAAAGATAATTACGCTTTTCTGGTTGGAGTAACTACGGGATTATATATATTCGATGTTTCTGTAGCGAATAAACCTAAAGTCGTGAAAACGTTGGATATTGACGGGTTACTTCTTGATGTAGAGGCGGTGGACGATAGAGTTTATATCGCAAACGGTTTTGCGGGATTGCAATCAATCGATGTATCAAAAATCGATCAGCCTAAACTTGAAAAATCAATCAGTAATTTCGGTTCGGTAAGTAGTGTCACTTATGACGAAGGTTTTCTTTATACAACGGGTGGCGGAGTCGCTAAATGGTCGCTTGCCCACGGATGTGGAGAAGGTCTGGAATTTCAGGGAGCTTTTAATACTCCGGGTGACAACAAAAATGTAGATGTCGTCGGAAACGTGGCGTATGTTGCCGATGGAATGCTTGGTCTGCAGATAATTGATTTCTCCGATATGACGGCGCCTGTCGTATTGGGATCAATTACGCCTCCGACCGGAAAATCTACATGGGATGTGCTTGTTCTGGAAGAAGCGAAAATGGCTTATACTGCCATAAATGGTTACGGTATACAGGTGATCGATATATCAGATAATCAAAACCCGACTGTTGTTAGGTCTATAGAAATATTGGATGCGGTCAGATTGTCTTTGAATGGCGGTAACTTATTTGTGGCAAGCGGTATACATGGATTTAATATATTCAATATTGCCGATCCTGCTAGCCCGATTCTTATATCTAACATAGATACTCCCGATTATTGCACAGGCGTAGCGGGATATAAAAATATGGTCTATGCCGCTGACGGTTATACAGGATTACAGTTGGGGATTTATCCTCTCTCGGAGGTTCGACCCTCAATATCCGTTTATCCTATGGAATCGACAGATATTACTTATAGGGGTAAGTATTCCGTAGGCGTGAACGCGGTTGATCCGTTTGCCGTCACAAGAGTAGAGTTTTATCTGGACGGTAATCTGTTGGCAATAGATGAAAATGATCCGTTTGAATATCATGGGGTATCGCCTATTTCTTTTGGATTAGGGAAAACATTCGATGTTAGAGCAAAAGTTATAGGTTTAGAAGGCAATGAGTTGTCTAGCGGAAGTGTGTCGTTCAAGATCTTTTATACCGATACGGTTAAGCCTGAAATTACACTCTTAGCTCCTACGGAAGATCAGGTTTCTGAGGGTGAATCGTTGCTGATAGAGGTATCTGCCTCAGATGATCAAGAAGTTCCTTATGTTCAAATTATGTTCGCGGGACATATCGTAGATACAATATATAATCCTCCTTACAGAACTATTTTGACTCTTCCCAGCGTTGACTATGATGAGCAGGTTTCTATTTCCGTCAGGGCATACGATTATTCGGGAAATTTTAAAGAGATTATCAAAAATATTACCGTTCGCAATGATACGGAAATGCCTGTGGTTAACATAGTTTCTCCAACATTAATGCAGGATATAACCGAGGGCAAACCGTTTCAGATAATCGCATCTGCAACGGATAATATGAGTGTGAAGAAAGTCGAGTTTATTTCCGGTGACGATAGCGTAGTCGCCGTTTCGTATAATAAACCGTATAGATATGATTATCTCGCTCCTTATGTCTCCGGTTCGAAAATTATGATTATCAAAGCAAAGGCTTATGATTATGCGGGTAACGAAAGTTTTGTTGTGGCAAGAAGTTTTAGAGTAGTGGACGATCAGCCGCCTGTTGTAGATATCTCAAGTCCGGAAGAGAACGCAACCGTTACGGAACATACAGGTGTCAATATTGTGGCGCAAGTCTCCGATGAAGACGGTTCAAACCTTGTGGAATTTTATCTCAATAATCATAAAGTCGCACAGGTATATCATGTTCCGTACGAGTATTTTTATCAAGCACCTGTTGAGGTGGACGGTTCTCTTGACGTGAATATCAGAGTTGTTGCAACGGATAGTAGGGGGCAGACAGATTCCGATCAGGTTAATATTTCTGTGGTGGACGATCAACCACCGGTAATAGGCGGGTTTTTCGCTCCTAATCAAGGTGCCGAAATACTCAAAGGCAAGGCGTTTGATATTATTGTCAACGCACATGACGATGTGAAAATTGTGGATATGACTTTCTATATAGAGGGAGTCGTGGCGGGGGTAGTGTGGGATGCGGATGGCGGAGCGGATGTTAATCTGTGCAAATTGAGTTATCAGGCAGC
>CAZFUR010000044.1:0-9555 GCA_964522245.1 uncultured bacterium
CCCGATAAAGTTTCGATAGGGGTGGCGAAAGCGATCGTAAAACGGTTGTCTTTATTGGTTACTAACGATACCGGACCGAGGCATTTTGCGTCGGCTTTTGGTGTGCCGTCGGTAGTCGTCATAGGGTCAACCAATCCTGAGTGGACTAGAAATAATGATAAAAAACAGATCGTTATAGGGAAAATACCTATTTGTGGTCCTTGTCATATAAGGGTATGTCCCTATAATCATCAGTGTATGAAGAGTATAAAACCTTCAGATGTGATAAATACGGCAAACAGATTGCTTGAGCGATACAGCAAAAAATCTTGAACGGATTTGCTTTATAATCATGGTAATTAAATGATTGATAGAAAAAGAAAATTATACAGGATAGCGGAACTCTTTAATCGAGAAAAACATCCTGAAATTGTGCGAAAAACCAAAGATAGAGAAATTGTCCGTTTTGCTGTAGCTGATGAGACGTACTATTTGAAAATTTTTTATATTGCATCAAATTTTTTTCTGCTTCTAAAGGGATGGAGAGAGGTTATTGCTCATAACCGTTTGTACAAGCGTGGTGTGATATTGCCTGAACCTTTGGGAATGGTATGGTTGAGTGGAGAAAAGAGAAGGTTGGCTTTTGTCACAAAAGAAGTTAAAAACGGTGTTTCTTTAGCTGAATGGGATGAATTGTGGATAGATGAGAATTTGAGGAGCAAAGTTTTTAGTAAGTTGGTCGGTTTTTTGGTAAAAAATTATAAAAGCGGAATTATTCATAACGATCTGCATTTTGGTAATATTTTATGGCGTAAAGATTCGGAAACATTTGTTTTTGTCGATCCCAAGAAGATACAGATCTCTAAAAGACCAAATCGGAAAGAGGTGATCAATAATTTTGTCTTATTGTACAGTTATTTTTTCACTAAGAAATGTTTGTCCGGTTGGCAGATCATGAAAGAGGTTTTTATTGATCGGTACGGTTTACTCGGACAAGAAACAGTTTTGTTTGAACAGCTCAAAAAGAGACAGTTTGACCGTTGGCTTAAGCACAGATCGAAAAGATGTTTTAGAGATAACGCCGATTTTAAAGTTTGGCGTAAGGGCGGTTTTCGTGGGGTTTCCCATAGAAAAGTATCAGACTCGTTTGGGGCGGATCCTAAACAGTGGTTGGATGGGGTTTTCAGGACTAAAGACGGTTACTATAAAAATTCACGTACCACGGCTGTTCTGAAGACGATTTTGTCTGATTCTCCTGTTGTCGTTAAAAAATTTAAGGTCAAACGGTTTTACGATCCGATAAAAAATCTTTTTAGGCGTTCAAGGGGGTATAGGTCTTGGAGGTATTCTTGGATGATGTTTTTGGGGCAGATACCGACACCCGAACCGTTGTTTTATTTTGAGAATAGGTTTTTCGGTTTATTGGGGGAATGTTACTACGGGATGGCTTATTCGTCGGAGGCGGTTGGTGTTGATATTTTTCTGAATGAGGAGCGAGGCTTCGATAAAGATAAATTTCTCAAACAATTCGCTAAGACGGTTGTCGATTTCAATAAAACTGATCTTTATCATAATGATTTTCAGCTGAAAAATATTTTGATTAACCCTCTCGATAATCAATTCTACATAATTGATATTGAGTCGATAAGCGAGAGTTTGAGAAACTCTGAATATAAAATCTGGAGATTACTGAAACATTTGAAAAAATCGTATTTACGTTTAAATAATAAAAATATTTTTTCTGTTCGTCAAATATATAGATTTCTGAGGTTGGTTTTAGGGGAGCAGATAAAAAATAGACAAAAATTAATTGATATTTTGAAAGGTTAACAATGAAATTGGTTGTAAATCCGATTTTCTATAAAATTCTGAAGAATAATGGTTTTGAGACTTTTGAGCAGTTTATGCAGATTGATATGGGCGAGATTGTCGATAAAAATCGAAAAAGATGTGTGTATAAAATAATTTTGTGCGATAAATCTTTAGCGGTAGATCGTATTTTTTACATAAAACTGTTTCATACACCCTCTTTAAAGAATTCTCTAAATTCCGTCTTTTCTTATGGGTTTCCAAAAACAGAGGCTAGTATTGAATGGGATAACGCAAAAAAACTTTTTGATGCAGGGTTTCACACTGTACCTCTGGTGGCATACGGTCAGAAAACATTTCTAGGGGTTGAGTTGTCCTCTTTCTTTATGACAGAAGAGATCCCAAATTCGGTTTCTCTTGATTTGTGGTTTCAGAAAAAAACTTCAAAAGAGAAGAAAAAACTTGTTTTGGAGTCTCTTGGTGATTTGGTGAAAAATCTTCATAAACACAGGTTTTCATATCCTGATCTGTATTTAAAACATATTTTTATAGACGAGAAATATTTATCAAAAAATATAGTTCGTTTCTCTTTGTTGGATCTGCACAGGTTGAGAAAAAAAATAAAATTGACGTTTCGCTCTAAAGCGAAAGATTTAGCGGCGTTAAAATTTTCGTGTGCGGAGGTAATCACTGACGGTGAGACGAAAATTTGGTTTGATAGATATTTTGAGGGGTGTAGACAGAAACCGAAACTGAAAAATGCTGTGTCGAAGCGGATAAAAAAGATCAGTTCCCGTCGTTCGCACGGCAGGGGTATCTGTGTAAGAGAGATAGAGGGGCAAAAAGAACATCTTTACATAAATGAGGATTTTTATCCGCTTTTTAGCCAATTTGATTTAGATAGTTTTTCCGCCGTGTATAATCACAAGACAGATGACAACAAACTTACCGATAACCCCGGTAGAGTAGTTGATACGTTCAGTTTGAAAAAAGATGGCAAAGAGTATCGTTTTTACATAAAAAAACATTACAAGAAAGGCAAAAAACTTAAATACGGTGAGTTAAAAAAGATAATAGATTCCGCAAAAGTTGAGTGGAAGAGTCATCTGTTGTGTGAGGGTATAGGTGTTTTTGTTCCGAGAATCGTTGCTTGGGGGTTTTCTCTAAAGAAGAATTGTTCTTTGATAATTACTTTAGAGGTTGAATCTAACGTATCTCTCGAAAATATTTTAAGAAACGATGAGTTGCCTGTTGATTTTGAGTCAAAAAGATATTTTATCAGGCAGGTTGCCGATATAGCGAAAAAATTGCATGGCAATAACCTATGTCATAAAGATTTTTACACAGGTCATATTCTGGTGAGCAACAGAGACGATAACGACCGTCCCGTATTTTATCTAATAGACCTTCAACGGATTGCGAAGATGAAATATCTGCGTACGAGGTGGATTATAAAAGACCTTGCTCAACTCAGTTTCACCTCTCAGTATCCGTCTATTTCTCTGAAAGATAGAATTAAGTTTTTGCACTATTTTTTAGGGGTAAATAAACTAAATAATAAGGATAGACGTTTTGCCGCTAGAATAATCTCTAAAACGGAGAAAATCAGCAGGCATGTACCCAAAGTCGTACGCAGGAGAGAGTTTGAGCAAACAAAAGGTCTGAAAATAGCGTTTAATATCGATCATTTTATTTCTTCCAAAGGAGGAGCGGAAAGGTATCTGATAGACTTATCAAAATTTTTGTTGGCAAAAGGGCATACTGTTCATGTTTACGCTATGGACGGTTTTGATACGATGGTCGATAAAAATTTCAGGTTTTACAAAGTACCGGTGATCGGGTGGTTTAGATGGTTGAAATCGCTTAGTTTTATCGTTCGCTCATCAGTTATGATAAAAAAACAACATTACGATATCGTTCAAGTTTTGGGTAAAAACCTTACCATGAATGTTTTTCAGCCTCATGGTGGTTCTCACAGAGCATCGTTTAGACAAAATATTATGGCAATCAGCGAAAACAAAATTATAAGACTGTTGTATCTTTTTTTTAGACTTTTTGATATAAAGCAATGGTTATTTTTTATTGTGGAGTGGTTACAGTTTAACAAAAAACCGCATCCAAAAGTGTTGGGAATCTCTAAGATGGTTTTAGCTGATCTGAAAAGGTATTACGGTCTTAGAGACGAAGATTCTGTATTGATATATAACGGAGTGAATATTGATCGTTTTTCGATTGAGGTCAGAAAACGTTATCGAGAAGTTACCCGCATGGAATTAGGGATAGACGATGATTGCGGTGTTATTCTCCATGTGGGTCATAATTTTAAACTGAAGGGGCTGAAATATTTTATTTTATCCTTGCATAAACTGTTGTGTGATGGGGTATCCGTCAAGGCGTTGATACTCGGTAAAGGAAAAAGGAAATATTTTATTTCCCTGATTGATAAACTTGGTCTTGCGGATAAGTGTATATTCATAGATTCGACAACGGATATAGAAAAATATTATTCTGCTTGCGATGTTTTATTGCAGCCTACTTTTTATGATCCTTGTTCGCTGGCTACCATAGAGGCTCTTGCGTGCGGGTTGCCGGTGATAACTACTAAGTTCAATGGTGCTGGCGAACTTATCATTCAGGGAAAGAGCGGGTTTGTCGTAGACACTCCTTACTGTACAGATGAGATTGCTGAGAAAATTAGGTTTTTTATAAACGGATCTGACGATTTATCGCTATTGTCAAGCGATTCCGTTAAGCAGTATAGTAACGAAAATGTATATTTAAAAATACTAAATGAGTATAATCTGATAGCAAATAACTGAAGGAAAGGCGTAAAAGTATGCTCAATGCTATAAAAAAACATGAACACGTGTTGTTCTCCATTCTTCTGATATTGGCTGATTTTGTGATTATAGTTGTATCACTTTTTTCTTCCTATTATGTGCGTTTCTATACCATTTTTGATGTACCGAAAGGTGTTCCTGATATAGATGCGTATCTGCGTCTAATTGTAGCTGTTTCATTGTTGTATATGATTGTCTTTGAGCGGATAGGGTTGTATAAACCTAAGATTGATCCGTTTCATCTTGGGGAAATAAAGATGTTGATAAAAGGTGTTTTGTTGGGTGGGCTTTTTGTTATGGCATCAACTTTTTTGTACAGACAGTTCGAGTACTCGCGCGGTGTTATCCTTATAGGATTGGCTACCATGACGATAGGATTGATTTCAGAGAAGATTATGATTAGGTTGTTTCAGGCGTATTGGCGTTCAAAAGGGTTGTTGATGAAAAAGGTTTTGATTGTCGGGACGGGTAAATCGGCGACTAGGTATTATAGGGTAGTCAAAAGTAAAACGGCTTTGGGTTTTTGTCCTGTCGGTTTTTTGTGTTTATCGGATAAAAAAATCATGGATAATTTTACATATAAGGATAAATTGCTTGGTACTACGGATGATATTGCTAAAGTAATAAGGCAATATTCTGTTGATGAGGTGATAATTGCTTTGCCGTCCGCTTCTCATACAGAGATAGTTGATATAATCACTCAATGCGAGAAGGAGATTGTCAATTTTCGTATTATGCCCGACATATTTGAGATCATGATAAACAAGATGACCATAGATGAGATAGACGGGATTCATTTTGTCGGTATCAAGGAGACGCCGTTGTTATCGTGGCGGTATTTCATAAAACGTGGGTTTGATATTGTTTGTGCGGGATTGGGTTTGATATTGTTGAGTCCGTTATTTTTGGTAATAGCTATCTTAGTGAAAAAGGATTCGCCCGGTCCGATTTTTTATAAACAGGAACGTATGGGGTTAGACGGTAAAATTTTTACCATGTATAAATTCAGGACAATGACTATTGGCGCTGAGCGGGAGACAGGTCCGGTGTGGGCTACTACGGATGATAAAAGAAAAACAAAAATCGGGGATTTTCTAAGACGGAAAAATCTTGATGAGTTACCCCAGATATACAATGTGTTCATCGGTAATATGAGTTTAGTCGGTCCACGTCCTGAGAGACCTTTTTTTGTGGATAAGTTTAAACATAGTATACCTCATTACATGAGTAGGCATCGTGTTAAAGCCGGTATAACGGGTTGGGCACAGGTTAACGGTTTTCGGGGCAATACGTCCCTCAGCGGCAGGATAAAGTATGATTTATATTACATTGAGCATTGGTCGTTGTTGTTTGACATAAAAATTATTCTGATGACGTTTTTCGCTCATAAAAATGCTTACTAATACAGGTTTTTAGATGGATATATCTTTTATAATAGTCAATTGGAATACCTCGGGGCTTCTTAAAAACGCTATTCAATCTATAAAAAGTAATTACTCTTTTGAGGTTATTGTGGTGGATAATGCCTCTACGGATAATAGCGTGTCTATGTTAAAAGAGGAGTTTTCTGATGTAGTTTTGATTGAGAATTCTACCAATATGGGGTTTGCCGGTGCGGTCAATAGAGGGATTGACGTTGCAAAGGGGGAGTATATTGTCCTTCTAAATTCCGATGCTATTTTGGAGGCGGGGGCTGTCGATAAATTGGTTCGGTACATGAACGAAAACAGTGATATTGCTGTTTGCGGTGGACAGCTTATCAATACTGATGGGTCGAAACAGAATTCGTTTGACAATTTCCCATCTTTAGTCACGGAATTGTTTAACAAAAGTTTGCTTAGATTTTGTTTTCCGGATAAATATCCCAGTAAAAAAATAGATTATACAGATCCTTTAACTGTTGATTCTATTATCGGGGCTTGTTTTGTGATGAGAAAAAAGGTTATTCAGCGGATTGGAGCGTTGGATGAGGATTATTTCTTTTTCATGGAAGAAACTGATTGGTGTTACAGGGCATATAAAGCGGGTTACAAGGTGACGTTTGTTCCGTCTGTGAGGATAACGCATTTACAGGGTAAATCGGCACAGAAGGTTCCTGTAAGAAGTAGAGTGGAATATTATTATTCAAGGTATCTGTATTTTTTGAAAAATCACGGGAAATTGTCGTTTGTTACGCTTGTGTTTTTTATATTTGTCAAAACTATTCTGAAAAGTATCGGATATTTTTTATTGGCTTTGATAACGATTCCGTTCGATGATAGAAAAATGCTGGACAAACTAAAATTGTCGTTATGTTTAATATTTGCGCATATAACTTGGTTCCCTTCTTTTATGAGAATGAAAGGTGGTAGATGAAATTAACAGGTGATGAGAAGATATTGATTATAAAACCGAGCTCTTTTGGTGATGTTTTACACGCGTTGCCTCTGCTTGATTGTATAAAATCGGAGTATCCGGGTGTTAAAATATCGTGGGTGGTCAATCGTGATTACGCCGAGCTTTTAGAAGACAATCCTATGATCGACAAAATATTTATATTTGAACGGAAAAGATGGGGTGAGAAACGCTCTGTTTTAAAAACCTGTATTGAGTTTTTGAGGTTTACGGGAGAAATAAGATCTTGTGGTTTCGATTTAGTCATAGATTTGCAAGGGTTGTTGAGAAGTGGATTGATAACCTTTTTATCGGGGGCAAAATATACGGTAGGGTTGAGTAATGCAAGGGAAGGAAGCAGGCTTTTTTTTAATCATGTCGTCGATGTTTCTAAGAAAAATCTTCATGCCGTTGACAGATATCTATCCGTTTGTGAGAAGATAGGCATTGTTAGAAAAAATCCCGTTAAGTTTTCTTTGTTCATTAAAGAAGATGTGAGAAAAAAAGTTGATAAATTACTGATTGATAACGGTATAAAGAAAAAAGACATTGTTGTTGTTGTTAATGCGAATTCTCGTTGGCGCACGAAATGTTGGAATCAAGATCGATTTGCCGTTTTATCCGATAGATTGATGGATGAGTTTAGTGTGAAGATTGTTATGATTGGGGCTGTATGCGATAGCGAATATGTCAAACAAATAGTCGGAATGATGAAGAATACGCCTGTTGTTCTAGTTGGCAAGACTACACTTTTAGGATTATCGTCTGTTTTAAAGAGGGCGGATATCATGATAACCAACGATTCAGGTCCGATGCATATGTCTGTTGCGGTCTCGACCGCAACAATAGCGTTGTTCGGACCCACCGATCCCAAGCTGACCGGTCCGTATGGCGAAAATGGAGACGTTATTTTCAAACAGATAGATTGTCAGCCGTGTTTTAAACGTAATTGTGCGACTAAAGAGTGCATGAATCTTATAGATATAGACGATGTTTTAGCCTCTTTTAAAAAAATGTTAAAAGATAAGTTGGTTAAGAGCGATTCTAATGACAATAAGTAACGGAGTTTCACTTATAGGAAATGGGCGGTTTGCTAAGGTTGTGGATAGATACGACACAAAATTCTTGGAGAGAATTTTTACTCCGGATGAGCGGGAGTATTGTCTAAAGAGTGTCAATAGTCTGCAACGTTTTTCCGCTAGGTTTGCGGCAAAATGCGCATTTTATCAGGCTGTAAGGTGGATGGGGGTACGTAATTACAATCAGATACAGGTTTCAAAAGATATTTATGGCGCGCCGTTTTTTGAGTTTCGTGGTATATTGAAAAACAGATGGCGTAATATCGGAGAAATCCATCTGACATTGAGTCATATCAAAGATTATTCGTTGGCGAATGTAATTATTGAAAAATAATATAAAAGGAGAGATATAATGGCAAAATTGTATTCGGTTGCGGTTGTGGGCGCTACAGGTGCCGTGGGGCAGGAGATGATGAGGACTTTAGAGAGAAGAGAGTTTCCTGTTGGGGAATTGAGGTTACTTGCTTCTGCAAGGTCGGTTGGTAAAAAATTTGTTTTCAAAGGAGACGAATACTCTGTTGAGGAGTTGACGGAGAATTCATTTGACGGAATAGAGATCGCTCTTTTTAGTGCGGGGGGTGGAATCAGCAAAAAATTTGCCCCGTTTGCCGTTAAGGCAGGCTCTATAGTGATAGACAATACCAGTGCCTTTAGAATGGATGCCGATGTTCCTCTTGTCGTTCCTGAGGTTAATCCTGAAGATATATTCAAACACAATGGTATTATAGCTAATCCTAATTGTTCTACAATACAGATGGTTCAGGTTTTGAAACCATTACACGATTATGGTCGGATAAAACGTGTGGTTGTGTCTACCTATCAAGCTGTTTCCGGAGCAGGTCTTAAGGCTAGCGAAGAATTGATTAAAGAGACGCAAGCGGTTCTACAGAACAAAAGTTATGATCGAAAAATATTTCCGCATCAGATTGCTTTCAATGCTTTGCCTCGCATTCCTCAATCCGGAGGCATAGAAGAGGGCGGATACACTAACGAAGAAGTTAAGATGATAAAAGAAACCAACAAAATTATGGGCGACGATTCTATACAAGTTACGGCTACTTGCGTAAGAGTACCTGTTTTTAGAGGGCATAGCGAATCGGTAAATGTCGAAACGAAAAAAAGTATTTCTCGAGATAAAGCCGTGGAGCTGTTTGAGAATACCCCCAATGTTGTGGTTGTGGATAATCTAGAGAAAGAGGAATATCCTTTGGCTACGGATTCTAAAGACAAATATGAGACTTTTGTCGGGCGTATAAGAGAAGATAAAACCGTCAATTTTGGACTTAATCTTTGGGTTGTCAGTGATAACCTGCTTAAAGGAGCGGCTCTAAACGCTGTTCAGATAGCGGAGGAATATATTAAAGAAAGACCCTGAAATTATTATTCCAGGGTCCCTCATGCGCTAAAAGGAGAAACGACTCCTGATTAACCAAAGCGTTTACGCGTATTGCGTTGATATTTTTGTGGCTATTTTT
>CAZFUR010000045.1:0-9336 GCA_964522245.1 uncultured bacterium
GCGACAATTTTCAGGTTTTCATCTGATTGGGAAGAGAGACTCAAGATACAGGCTGTGTCAAGATAATTGAATGTATTGACGGTATTTTCGCACAGGTATTTGAAAAAATTATCTTCTTCGCCCGGGATCATCGTGTATGTACTTAAAGAGTACAAGCCGTCCAGTTCCTTCAGTCTGTATGAGAGGTTTTTGTTTGTTGCTCTCAGGTTGTCTTTGAGTTTTTTCTCATCGGTTATATCTTTTGTCAATTCTACTATGAGAGAAACTTTGCCTGAAGAATCTTTAATAGGCGATGCGGTTACTTCATAAACTCTGTTATCGTAGCCTTTTTGTATGGCTCTGACAATTTTACCGGTTTTAAAAACTTTTAAAGTAGGACAGTCTTCGCAGGCGTCTTTCCTGTGGTAAAATGCTTCATAACAATGTGTTCCGCAAACCTGTTCTAGGGAACCTCCATATCTTTCAAATTCCTCATTTACCCATCGGATTATTAAATCTTTGTCGATTACGCAGATAGGTTCACCGAGGCTTTTCAGTACTGCTTCCAAAGCACCCGATTGTTGGTAGATTTCCCTGTCCATTTACTACACCTGTGGATTTGAGATAACAGATTGGCAAAAGTTGTTTAATAGTTTTTTATTGAAGTCAATATAGATATTTCAAGATCCCCATCGTTTTCGGAATGTAAATATTGTAATAATCCCGAAGGCGATATACTCCCATTTATATATCATCATTATTTCAAAGGAGATCTCATTTTCAGGTGAAACCAATCCACCGAAAAAGTTTGCTATTTCTATTAATAACCAAATAACGCAGTGGAAAATGCCACAAAACAGCACAGACTCAATCATCCTGCTGATCAGATTATATAGCCAGAAGAACAGTAGTCTGAATCCTTTTAGTTTAAATTTTTTCTTTTCGTTCAGTTTTCTTCTTACGTGTTCCGGTGGGGGAGGAATCAGTGACGGTTTCTTTCTAAAAAACGAGAAAGAAGATTTTTGTTTTGTGAATGCCGACGGTTGGGGTGACGATTGACTTTGTGGATTACCGATTGATGACAATGTTTCTTGAGTTTTCTCTAACTTTGTTCCGCATTTAGAACAGATATTTCCACCGATTTGGCGTTGACCGCACTTTGGGCAGATCATTTTGCGACCACCTCATGTTCTTCTCGCGCAACGAAACGGTAACCGCAATTAGGAACGATATGTTCTTGTTCGCTACGTGGATATTTTCTGCAATTTAAAGGTCTCATACTGTATATTTTGCAGATGGCAAACCCGTCCGTGTCGAAGTCCAAAAAAGGACATCTTACAGGCAGTTTGCAACATTCACCACATCTGGTACAACTACCTGATCTTGTCTCGTCAACAGGTAGAACGGATGTGATGGTTCGTCTGAGTTTTTGAGCCCACGTATTCTTTTTCATAAACTAACTTATAGTTTAAAAGAGGCTAATTGTCAATAAAGATAAATTTTTTAATTTTTTCCGCTTTTTTTTGACCTATTCCTTTGACTCGTGTTATTTCTGATAAATTTTTGAAGTTTTTTATTTTTCTGTATCTAATGATTTTTCGGGCGGTTTTTGGACCTATTCCGTTAATTGATGCCAGTTGAGTTGCTGTTGCGGTGTTTAGATCAATTTTTACGGAGGAATTTTGTGAGCGGGAATATTTATGCTTTACGGGAGTGTATCCCACTTGAACAAAAAAATCGTGTATCACGAACCCGCCAATTATCGCAATCATCAAAATTGAAATCAATATTTTTTCGTTGGTGGTTAGTATCGGTGAATTCCTCCGTCTATTTTACAACCAGATTGATAAGTTTGTTCGGTACGACAATTATTTTGACTATGTTTTTATCTTTGACAAAATCAGCTATTTTGGGGTCTGCCAGAGCCATCTGTTCTTGATCATTTTTGTCTGTGCCTGATGAAATGGATATTTTTGATCGGACTTTGCCGTTTATCTGGATGACAATGGTTATGTTTTTGTTTTGTATTTTTTCATCAAGAATAGATTTTCTATGCGGAGATATTTTGTTTGGTAGTTTGTCTGCCCAATTTGTGTTTAGCATGGAATGGTTGTTGCCGAGTATTTGCCATAATTCTTCGCAAATATGAGGGGTTATGGGGTAGAGTATTTTTATCGTCGTTTCAATAGCCATTTTTAGTATATCCGGTGAAGCATTTTTATTTGATTTTATAGCGTTAATAAGTTCATAAACCCTAGCGAGAGCGGTATTGAACTGCATGGTATTTTCGTAGTCGCCGGTTGCGGCACGTATGGTGTTTATGGTTATTTCGTACAGGTTGAAATCCTCAGATGTCGGATCGGCGGAGGAGTCGACATTTTTTTGTATTGATGGCAATATTTGGTGGACAAGGTCCCAGAGTCTTCTTAGGAATCGATGTGATCCGTGTACGCCTTCGTCGTTCCAGACCTGTTCTCTATCGGGTGGTGTATCCGATAGGATATACAGTCTCATTGTGTCTGCTCCGTACTGTTTTATAATTTTATCAGGGCTGACGGTGTTCATTTTTGTTTTGCTCATTTTTGTTACTTCGGAGACTACTTTCCCTCCACAATTTTTGCATTTTCCGTTATCTACTTTTTCTTCGGGTAACCACTTGCATTTGTCACAGTAGTGAGCCACCTTGTTTACCATTCCTTGACAAAACAATCGTTTTACAGGTTCGTCAAAATCGATCAATCCCAAATCGTTCATAACCATCGTAAAAAACCGTGTGTAAATCAGGTGCATTGTGGCATGTTCTATTCCGCCTACATAAAAATCTACGGGGCACCAGTTTTCCACATCTTTTTTATCGAATGGGCGGTTAGCGTCACGGGGTGAGACGTATCTGAACATATACCACGATGAATCTACGAATGTATCCATAGTGTCCGGGTCGCGTCTTGCGGGAGCGTTACATTTGGGGCATTTTGTGCGCATAAACTCTTCGCATCCTTCAAGAGGGCTTTCACCGGTAGGTTTAAAATCTACGTTGTCAGGCAACTTCACAGGCAAATCTTTTTCAGGGACAGGTACTTCTCCGCATTTATCACAGTATATTATAGGAATCGGGACTCCCCAGTACCGTTGGCGGGATATCAGCCAGTCTCTCAGACTGTAATTTACTGTTTTCTCTCCGAATCCTTTTTCTTCTATCCAGCTAATAATTTTAGGGATCGCTTTGCGATTGTTCATGCCGTCAAACTGAGCGGAGTTTATCTGTATACCGTTGTCGACGTACGCTTTTTCCATCAATTCCGGATTAAGCGTTTCGTTATCGGGCTGAATAACTACTTTTATAGGTAAATCGTATTTTTTGGCGAATTCAAAATCTCTCTGATCGTGAGCCGGTACAGACATTACCGCACCTGTTCCGTATGTCATAAGCGCAAAGTTAGCGACCCACAAAGGCACAACATCTGCGTTTACCGGATTCAGTAGATGAAAACCCGTTGCGACACCTTCTTTTTCCAGTCCGACCCGTTCCTTTACGGATGTACCTATTGCGCGCATCTTTTTTACAATCTTCATGACTTCTTTCTCTTGGGGTGTTCCTTTCAAGAGTTTTTCTATCAAAGGATGTTCAGGTGCTATTGCCATAAAAGATACTCCGAAAATGGTATCCGGTCTGGTTGTGAAAATGGAAAGTTTATCTCCTGTTTCTTTGACGGTAAAATCTATTCTTGCTCCTTGAGACCTGCCGATCCATTCCTGTTGCATTTTTATCACTTTTTCAGGCCACTGATCTAATTTTTTATGATTATCCAGTAGTCTCTGGGCGTATTTTGTCATGGTGAAAAACCATTGTCTCAGATCTTTTTGGATTACTTCCGTATTGCACCGCTCGCAAACGGCGTTTATCACTTGTTCGTTCGCCAATACCGTCTGACAACTAGGGCACCAGTTGACAGGCGCTTTTTTCCGTACAGCCAGTTTTTTATCATAGAATTTAAGAAACAACCATTGTGTCCAGCGATAATAATCAGAGTTGCTTGTGGCGATTTCTCTATCCCAATCGTATCCCCAACCTGCACTTTTCATCTGGTCTCTCATGGCGTCTATATTTTTCTTTGTATTGACTTTAGGGGGAATACCGTTTTTTATTGCGGCGTTTTCAGCAGGTAGTCCAAACGAATCCCAGCCGATAGGGGACAAAACCTCTTTGCCTCTCATTTTGTAATACCTGACCATTGCGTCTCCGATAGTATAGTTGATCACATGACCCATATGTAGAACTCCCGATGGATATGGAAACATTGTCAAAATGTAATATTTAGATTTTGTCCGTGCGTTATCGGTTTTAAACAAACTGTTTTTATCCCAAAATTCCTGCCATTTCGATTCTATCTGTGCCGGGTTGTACTCTTTCACGATTAACTCCTGATTTTATTTAAAATATTTTATAAATTTACTCTTTGATCAAACAGGTTATTTATAGCAGAATATCTGTAACAAGTTAATCAAAAATTATATAATTGTCCAAAATGAAAATATTAAAGAATTTTTGTTACGATGTTTTAAACTTTTTTTTCCCTCTGATTTGTCAAAATTGCGGTGTGTGCCTTGATCCTTATCCGGTGAGTTGTTTGTGCGGTTCTTGTCGAGACGAGCTTTTTGAAGGTATACAATTAGTTTGTGCTGTTTGTGGCAAACCTGCTCCCCGGAATGATTCAGCACCTTATTTTTGCGGTGATTGTAGATATAAATCTAAACCTGACTTGATATTCTTGAGTGCGGGGGATTATGAAGGGATTTTGAAAAAATTAATCCATAAAATGAAATACGGCAAAAAACAATCTATCGGAGAAATTTTGAGCGAATATTTGCTTGAGTTTATCGTTTCGCAAAATATCGGCCTTGATGAGTATGATTATATTATTCCCGTTCCTTTGTCTTCTGTAAAAATGCGTGAACGTGGTTTTAATCAGGCGGAATTTATTTTGAGAAAACTATCCGATTACTATCGTGTTCCCGTATTAAACAAAGTTTTATTGAGAAGACACCACAGATATTCTCAGGCATCGTTAAACAGGACGGATAGATTAAATAACCTGAAAAATGTATTTAGAGTAAGTGGAAAAAACACTCTTGCGGGGAAAAAAGTTGTTCTGGTTGATGATGTAAGGTCGACGGGTAGTACTGTTTATTTTTGTTCGGAGAAGCTTTTTGAGGCTGGAGTTGAACGAATTATGGTATTGACATTGGCGTTGAATGATTGATGTTGATTATATCGGTCAGCTTAGTTTTGAGAAGTCTATGACCATTATGCTGGCATCGTCATCGAATTTATTATCGAGTCTAGCGATGGTTTCATTGAAAATTTTACAGATTATATCGTGTGGTTCAAGGTTTCGGACTGATCTTACATACTCTTTAAACTCGTCGGTTGTGAAGCTCTGTTTGTATTTGTTTGCCAGTAGTCCGTCTGTATAAATTATCAGTTTAGAGCCTGTTACGGATTGTAGATTAATCTCTTTTATTTCCCAGTCTTTAGAAAAACCTAGTGGTTTTCCGGTCGGTTCTAACGATCGTATTTTACCGTTTTCGTTCACCAGAAGAGGTGCGGGATGACCGGCGTTGGCGTATGTGAAGTATCCCATTTTTATATTCAATACCCCGTAAAAAGAAGTAGCGGAAAACGGGAATGACAATTCTTGAACCCGATTGTTCATATTCAGTAAAGCTTTATTGAGTTCTTGCATTACTTTTGCCGTGGATATATATTCCTCGCACACATGTTGTAGCATTCCATACGTTACGGCGGCGGCGGTTGCGGCGACAATACCGTGACCCGTTGTGTCGCCTATCAGAAATCCCCAGTGATCTTTATTCGGATGAGTAAAATCGTAAAAGTCGCCTCCTACATGTGCTTTTGTTATCGAATGGGTTGCGACAGACAGGTCCTTGCAATAATGACATTCCCTTGGAAGCAGGGCGCTTTGTAGATTTTTTAGTCTCGTTATGTCAAGAGAACTTATATGCATACCTTTTTCCAAAATATCAGCCTCATTAGACGATTTTTAATAAAATAGTTGTATCCCAAAAATAAAAAACTATAATTACTATATCTGTACGAATCTTAATAGTCAATACCATAGTTAATTTTATAAATTTTAGGAGAAAAAATGGATTATACAAAGATATCTGACACAAATATCGAGGTTAGCCCTATCGGTTTGGGGACATGGGTTATGGGCGGATGGATGTGGGGCGGAGCAGATGAAAACGATGCCCTAGACGCTATTGAGGTTTCAGTCGAAGGAGGCGTAAATCTGATCGATACGGCACCGATATATGGATTCGGCAAAGCGGAGACTATTGTAGGTAAATTCCTCAAAAAGTTAAATTCACGAGAAAAAATTATCATCTCTACAAAATTCGGTCTGGAGTGGGATGATAACGGCAGGATCAATAGGAATTGCTCTAAACGAAGGGTTTTGTCTGAGATAGATGATTCTCTCAAACGTTTGCAGACAGATTATATAGATATTTATCATGTGCATTGGCCTGATTCTAAGACGCCGATAGAAGAAACTTTGTCTGTTCTGTCAGACCTGAAAGATTCGGGCAAAATAAGATCTATCGGATTGAGCAATTTCAGTATCGATCAGCTCAAAAACGCTCTTTCTTTATGTAAAATAGATCTTCTTCAGCCACCGTTTAATATGTTCAATCAGCATTCCAAGCAGAAACTTATCCCGTACTGTGAACAGAACAATATATCGGTTCTTACGTATAGCTCTTTGTGTAGCGGTATGCTTACGGGTAAATTCTCTAAAACTTCTGTTTTTCCCAAAGGGGATCTTAGAAAATTTGATCGAAAATTCAAAGGCGAGTCTTTTATAAAATACCTTGCGGTGGTAGATGAACTCAAAAAAATCGCGTCTCAAAAAGGTGTGACTATTACTCAACTAGCCATAGAATGGACAATAAATCAACAAGGTGTGGATTGTGCATTGATCGGGGCTCGTAATAGAAGACAGGCGCAGGAAAATATCAAGCCTTTGAGTCAACAGGTTTTCCGCAAAGACGATTTTGATAAAGTCGACAAAATATTAGCGAAAACCAAATCGTATGAAAAATAAATTGTCGGTGTGTAGTTTTAAGATTTGGTTCTGTTATATTTTAAAAGAGCGGATAAGGCTATCCACGTTTTGTCTATAAAAAAACCACCGAAGACGCAGTATACTACTATCAGCGGTATTCTATGCCTGTCTCCCATGTAGAAAAACAATGAACCGGATAATAGGTATCCTACAAGGTACGAGTAGATTATATAAAAATCTCTGTTTTTGTAAAATATGCTTATCAGTAATCCTGCCATAAATAGAATAGCTATTTGCGGGGTGTATGTGAAAAGAGGTATCTTAGAGTTGCCAAGCATGATGATTGTTCCGTTTCTGTCGGGGAAAAATAGTTGAATATATATTTTCTTGAAAAATAATTGTACAGATTTTAAAGGATAAGTTTTTATATAGTTCATTCCTACGGCGCCGACCCCTTTATCTTTTATGATTTGTTGCTCTTCTTTAGTGAATCGTTTGGATTCTTTAAGAAAATGACCGTTCGCGTTAGCACAAAACCCCATCGAGAAGTTTAATCCGCCGTTATTTGATATAAACATAGGTTTTTTATATAATACTGAGTTACGTATACACCACGGAGCTAAAACGATCATAGCGGATAAAAAAATGTAGACGAGTTTTAGGATATTTTTCTTGTTGAAGCCGTTTCGCAAAAATATCCCAAAAGCAAGAAAAGGCAAAATCGGCATCAGAATAGGTCGAATCATAATAGTGTAGCCGATGATGACCCCGGTAAAGATTATATATCCCCACCTAAACAGTTTCGGTTTGTCATCAAAACGGCTGAAATTATATAAAAGGTACAATACGCACGATACGCAAAAGGCAAATAATGTTTCCGAGTAAAATAATAGAGGAAAAATCACTCCCTCATAGTAAAAAGAGCAAATTAACGCCGCCGATAAAGCGGATACTTTATTTGATATTTTTAGAGTGATCAGGTAGATCATCAAAATAGTTAGAGACGATAAAATTGCCTGAAACAATCTGACCACAAAATACTTTTTACCGAATAATTTGTAGACAAAAATCAGAAAAAACGGGTATCCGGGCGGACGCCATGCGTCCGGTTTATTCGGTTTATAGCCGTATCCTTTAGAGTCGATGACGTTTTTGGCGATCCAGTCATATCGTACACCGTCCCACCCTAGCAAAGAGCTATTGCCACTACCAATCCCTTTGGGAAAATGTTTTATTTGAGTATATTTGTCGGAGGTTATAAACGAGAATCTTATCAGAAATCCCGATAGGACTATGATGATAATAAGCAGCGTGTGTAGTCCGAGATTTGTTTTTTTTGTATGTGGAGTTTTTTCTGACTTACCAAGCATCGGATAATTACTCTGTATTCTTGTTGATTATAGAATCGGTCGTTTTACAAAAAATACCATTTGCATCCAAAATGTTCAAAACATTTTTATTTTGATGAGGGCAATTATTATCAGAGAGGTTCTGACTTGAAGTAGAAGAAAAAATATTACTTGTTAGAAATTAAATAAACATTGTATCGATTTTTGTATCTAAACGGGAAAATCTAGGTTAAATGAGATGTTTTTTTTCGCAACAATAAGGATGGTTATGATTTTAGATGAATAATGGACTTGACCGCTACACACAATCTGAAATAGAATATAATGCGAGGATGCTTGATCTGTGGGGAGTTTTATAGACTGAAATGATATAAACGGAAGGTTGTTTGTTATGGGTAAAATAGAAAGTAAAGGTGAACCTGTTTTTTGCAAGATTCATCCTGATTGTGAGTTAATATGGGAGTGCGACGAGTGCGGTAAACAAATGTGCAAAGAGTGTAATACGATAGGGTTTCAACATAAGGTGTATTGCGAAAAATGTATAGAACAGATAAACTTAACACCTAAGAAGTTTGCTCATCCTGTGGGGTTTTGGAAAAGGTTGGGTGCGCTTTCGATAGACGGGATGGTGTTGGGGATAATGAATCTGTTTTTAGTTTTGGTTGGGGTTTTCTTTTTTACACCGTTTCTAACGGTCATGATCTTTTCTATATCGTACCTTATTTTTGTGGCTTATTTTGTTGTTTTCACATGGAAAGTCGGGCAGACCCCCGGCAAAATGGCTCTGGAAATAGAAGTCTACAACAAAGGAAAAACCTATATAAGCCTCGTACAGGCATTCTTGAGGTATAGTCTCAGATTTATTATCGGTTTTCTCTACGTCTATGGGCTTATAGCCTTTTATGACAAACTCCAGTCGG
>CAZFUR010000046.1:0-9324 GCA_964522245.1 uncultured bacterium
AATATCAGTAATGATATTACCCGCCACAACGAGAACTTCCTTGTTAGCTATAGCAATATCTATGGAAGAATTAATCGCCTCATAAGTCGGGATTAGACCTGCAACACCAACTATGGCAGACACCAACAGGTCGTTATCGGTATAAGTCGCAACCTCAACCAGACCATCATTACCGCAAACAATTTTTATATCATCACAGACAGATTTTTTTAGTTCAAGGTATCCGCTATCATCAGCCAAAGCAACTATTTTAGGATTGTATTTCTTGGATTGCTCTATAAGAAGATCAACATTTCTGTTGGCGGTCAGCCCTACTACATTGAATTCATCGGGCAAGCTATCTACTACTTTCAGTGTGCTTTTGCCTATAGAACCTGTCGCACCCAATATTGATATATTTTTCATGACACTCCTATACAATAGCGCATATAACAATACATTATCGGGGCATTAAACAGGACGCTATCCAGTAAATCCAGAACTCCCCCCATTCCCGGAATATATCCTCCTGAATCTTTCACCTCACCATTTCTTTTTAACATAGATTCCGCAAGATCACCAAGCTGACCAAAAAAGCCTAGAATTAAACCCAAAATCCAAGCGTTTTGTTTAATTCCATCAGGAACAGGAAGCAAAGGAATAACCACAATAGCAACAACAACCGATCCCACAATCCCCCCGACAGACCCCTCTACCGTCTTGTTAGGACTAATTCTGTGAACCAGCTTTCTCTTACCTATCATCGATCCCACAAAATAAGCAAAGATATCCCCGCTTTTAGAAAGAAGCAGAAGCACCAGTATTATCCATCTGCCATCCACCTGCTGCATATAATTGATTTTCACCAAAAAAGAAAACAGCCAAACCACATACAATATAGCCGTTATCGTAGTGCATATACCATGTATAGAAAATTTTATATCTTGTCTAACAAGCTGTATTAAAAACATACTGACCAAAATAGCGACTGTACCAAGAATTAAAAATTCATCTGAAGGATGATGAAAAAAATGCATAAAAAATAAGACGGAATTCAATGCGACTCCGGCAATGACCCCGTAAGTGCGCAAAAACTTACTGCCGTTTCTATTTGTAATATACATAAAATCCAGCATTCCCATCACAACCAAAGCATTAATACATACAAAAATCATGAACGCCAAATTTGTCTTACTGAACGCCACAGATAAAAACAAAAAAGTCACCAACACAATGGAACTTAAAGTTCTTTTATATAACATCCGTTACACCTTTCCATACCGTCTATCACGTTTTTGATAATCAATAATCCCTTTCAAGAGATGCTCGGGAGTAAAATCAGGCCACAAAACAGAAGTTATCCAAATCTCAGAATAAGATATCTGCCATAACAAGAAATTGCTGATTCTCATCTCACCACTTGTCCTAATCAACAAATCAGGATCAGGTATACCGCTAGTATACAGGTATCCGGAAATAAGATTTTCATCTATCGACTCAATATCCAACACCCCGGATTTTGAATCAGCCGCAATCCTTTTTACAGCATTCGTTATTTCACTTCTTCCACTGTAATTAAGAGCAAGTATTAATGTTAAACCGGTATTGTCTTTTGTCGCAGTCTTGTTTTTTTCTATAAGAGCCTGTATCTTTTCCGACAAACCTGCGACCTGACCTATCACGGTAAACCTTATGTTGTTTTTCTGAAAGGTTTCCAACTCATTGATAAGATAGGTCTCAAGCAAAGACATAAGTTTGCGGACTTCATGTTTAGGTCTATCCCAATTCTCAACCGAAAAAGCGTACATCGTCATGAAACGAATACCGATTTTAGAAGAAAAAGTGACTATATTACGAATAGTCTCAACACCTACGCTATGCCCTCTTATCCGCCCAAAATTCCTACTCTTCGCCCATCGCCCATTCCCATCCATTATTATAGCGATATGGACAGGCAAATTTTCGACATCTATCTTATTAAGAAGTTCCGTAGTAGTTTTTTCCATTATTCCACAAAAATAGTTTCTTCACGATTTGGTCCGACAGAAACTATCTTAACAACCGCTCCCGTAAGTTGCGCTATACGATCAATATATCTGCGAGCATTTTCAGGCAACCGATCATATTCCCTAATATCCACGGTGGAAGATTTCCAGCCCGGCAACTCCTCATACACAGGTTTGCACCGCTCAAGTATCTTTATGTTATGTGGAGGGTAATCAAGTATCTCGCCATTATACTCATACGCAGTACAGATCTTTATCGTATCAAGCTGATCCAATACATCAAGTTTCGTTACAACCAAACTGTCCATATGATTTATCACGGCAGAATATTTTGTCAAAACCGCATCAAACCAACCGCATCTCCTAGGGCGACCCGTAGTCGCTCCAAACTCTTTACCGTACGACCTAAACCAGTCGCCAAATTCATCCATCAATTCCGTAGGCATGGGACCTTCCCCGACACGAGTAGAATAAGCCTTCGTTATACCGATAACCTCATCCACTGCTCTAGGACCGACTCCGGTACCCGTAAAAACCCCGCCCACAGTCGGATTCGATGAGGTAACATACGGATAAGTACCAAAATCAACATCCAACATAGTACCTTGAGCGCCCTCAAAGAGAATAGACTTGTTCTCTTTCATCGCCTCATTGAGCATCTTAGGCACATTCACCAAATAAGGTTTTATTATTTTGGCATAGTTTCTATACTGATCAAAAATCTCATCGAAATCGAAAGGTTCAGCCTTATATAGATGCATCAAAAGATTGTTCTTTTCATCAAGATTAGCACGCAGTTTCTCCCTAAAAGTCTCTTCATCCAACAGGTCAAGCATCCTAATCCCCATCCGAGACACTTTATCCGCATAAGCAGGACCTATCCCACGTTTTGTCGTACCGATCTTGTTATCGTCTTTCTTCAATTCCCTAAGCTCATCTAACTTTCTGTGATATGGGAATATCAGATGGGCAGTATCGCTGACAAAAAGGTTTCCGTCAACAGATATATTACGCGACTTTAACGCGTCAACCTCTTTCAGTAACGCCTCCGGATTAACAACGACGCCACTACCTATGATACACTTTTTTCCATCATGCAGTATCCCTGAAGGAATAAGATGCAATATAAACTGCTCGTCCCCAACCTCAACGGTATGCCCCGCATTGTTTCCTCCTTGAAAACGTACAACAAAATCGCTCTTTTCAGATAAAATATCGACTATTTTACCCTTACCCTCGTCACCAAAAAGCGCACCGATAATAACCTTATTTGCCATTTTATTTTAACCTCAATTATAACTCTATGGATTTCACTTCAACGACCGAATCCAACGCCATTAGATCGTTGAGTGCGTCGCCTTCTATCGACTGGTCAACATTTATCAACGTACAAGCCAAATCATCGTCATCTTTTCTGCCAA
Source organism: uncultured bacterium (assembly GCA_964522245.1). GTDB lineage: Bacteria > Auribacterota > Auribacteria > Auribacterales > Auribacteraceae > CAZFUR01. The sequence goes on from CAZFUR010000046.1 coordinate 3,407, forward strand.
CCGTCATATCAGCGATATTAACGCCGTGTTTACCAAGAATTGTACCGACCTGACCGATCACACCGGGTTTATCTTTATTTATCACATACAGAAGAACTCCGGAAGGATTGACATTCATGTAATATTTGTTTATTTGCACTATTCTCGGTTTATTTTTCACACCAAAGAATGTACCGCTCATCACAAATTCACCATTCGTTGTGGTAACTTTGGCTAAAATACGAACGGCAAAATCGCCTACCGAATCATTTTTTGCCTGTTCTACGACAATTCCCCTCTCTTTTGCCATATGAGCGGAATTAACGATATTCACCTCTTCTGCCATAGCTTTTTTCAGCAATCCTTCAAGAAACGCCGCCGCAGGCATCGACATATCATGATTAGCCGCTTTGCCCTCAAACAAAATCTTAACCTTCTCCATTTGACCGGATATGATATTAGATAAAAAACAGCCTATCTTACCCGCTAAATCAACGTAAGGAGTAATCACTTTAGCCAGATCCTCATCGACAGACGGCGAATTAACAGAATTTTTCACTACGCCTGATTTAAGCATATCCACAATCTGATTAGCAATGTCGACAGCCACATTAACCTGAGCTTCAGCCGTAGAAGCCCCCAGATGAGGAGTCGTCACTATTTTAGGATGATTAACCAGCTCTTTGTTCTCAGGTGGCTCTTGCATATATACATCAATCGCCGCCGCCGCCACTTTACCACTATCCAACGCCTTAATCAAAGCAGATTCATCAACTATACCGCCCCTTGCACAATTTATAATTCTAACACCTTTTTTCATGAGAGAGATAGCCTCTTCGCCTATCAGCCCTCTAGTCTCATTGGTAAGAGGAGTATGCACCGTAATAAAATCAGCTCTTTTAAAAATCTCTTCGTTAGAGACCAAGTCCACTTCATACTTTTTAGCCATTTCAACAGACAAAAACGGATCGCTCGCAAGAACGGTCATATTAAACGACCTTGCACGTTTTGCAACTTCAGTCCCTATACGCCCCATACCGACAACACCCAACACCTTGCCGTTCAATTCCACGCCTTTAAAACTTTTTCTGTCCCACTTCCCTGACTTCAAAGACTGATATGCCTGCGGAATATTGCGAGCCATAGCCATCAGCAACGCAAACGTATGCTCGGCAGTGGAAATAGTGTTTCCGCCCGGTGTATTCATGACAACTATACCGCGTTTTGTCGCCTCCGGTATATCTATGTTATCCACACCAACCCCCGCCCGACCTATAACCTTCAGCTTTTTTGCCGCTTGCAGAACCTCTTTAGTAACAGTAGTCCCGCTTCTTATTATGAGCGCATCACAATCTTTTATCAAAGCGCACAACTTATCGACAGGTAACTTAGATTCACAAACTATCTCAAACATACCGGCTCGTTCAAGAATCTCTACACCCTTCTCGGATAACGGATCACTAATCAATATTTTCATCTAACCGAAACTCCTATATCAGTAATTCCTGAGCGGCCTTCAAAGCCACTCCGGGTTCAAAGTTATACCCCAGTTTTTTCATCATTTTCTCAGTCGCCGCCAAAGCCGTTAAAAGACCAAAATCATCAGCATAACCCAAATGAGCCAAACGAAAGATTTTGCCTTTCATATGCGCCTGACCGCCTGCGATAGTAACACCGATATCATCTCTTATTCCTTTAACAAAAGCCAACCCATCTACACCATCAGGCACCTTAACGGAAGTGACCGCATTAGACGGACAATTAGGCGCAAAAAGCTCCATTCCCATAGCCGTCACACCTTTTCTAGCCGCCGACGCAAGCCTAGAATGCCTTGATATAACATTATCCACTCCCTCATCAAGAAACATATCAATGATTTTCTTTAACCCTATTACCAAAGTCACGGCAGGCGTCCATGGAGTATCATCACCGGAATACGATTTTATAGCTTTTTTTAGATCAAAATAAAATTTCGGCAGATCAGATTTACTCATCAACGCCTCTGCTTTTTTTGATACACTTATAAAAGCCAATCCCGGAGGCAACATCAACCCTTTTTGAGAACCTCCGATAACCATATCGACACCCCACTCGTCAGCCCTCATATCGTCCGCTCCAAGACCGCTTATCGCGTCAACAACAAGAATAGCATCCGTTTTATCAACCACCTTACCCAACGCATTTATATCTGTCAAAACCCCTGTTGAAGTCTCGCATAAAGTAGCAAAAACAGCTTTGACATCAGGGTTCTCCTTCAACACCGACTCCAACTTTGACGGATCAATAGAACTACCCCATTCAACTTCAATCTCTATGACATCAACACCGTAAGCCTTGCATATCAAACCGAATCTTTCGCCAAATTTTCCACCATTTATCACCACCGCTTTATCACCTTTCGAGAGCGTATTAGAAATAGAAGATTCCATAGCTCCACTGCCGGATGCGGCTAAAGTTAAAACAGGATTAGAGGTTTTAAAAATTTTCTTCAACCCAATATTTACTTCCGAAAACAAAGACTTAAAACGAGGCGTTCTGTGATGAAATATAGGATGAGCCATCTCCAACAACACTTCCGGCGGTACAGGTGTCGGCCCGGGAGCCATAAGATATTCCTTTTTCATGAGAAAATCCTTTCTATTGCGGTAAAATTTGTTTATCAAGAAAATCATAGATCATATCTTAGAATAAACAATACTGCAACAATTTTATGCAATTCTTTTTTCTGATTTTGACTTGGTGAGAATAGGTGGTTTTTTGCCTTTAACGACAGGTTTTGTAATCTGCACTGTATCTATATCGTCACGAGAAGGAAGATCGTACATAAGATCTAGCATCAACTGCTCCATCATAGACCTCAAGGCTCTGGCTCCAGTATCTTTACTAAGGGCTGTCTTCGCCAACTCGGATATCGCTTGATCCGAAAAATCAAGAGTAACATTTTCCATCTCAAACAATTTCTTAAACTGCTTGACTAAAGCGTTTTTCGGTTCGGTCAATATCTTTACCATATCGTCCTCAGTCAATTCAGACAAAGTGGATATTACGGGCAATCTACCGATAAACTCAGGAATCAAACCAAATTTTAATAGGTCTTCAGGCTCAATCAATGACAACAACTCATTACGAGCCGTATTTTCAAACGCCGACTCCGCCCCAAAACCGATAACCTTTTTACCGATTCTTTTATGGATTATTTTCTCTACATCCGAAAACGCACCACCACAAATAAACAATATCTTTGAAGTATCAAACTGTATATACTCTTGATGAGGATGTTTGCGCCCGCCTTGTGGAGGAACATTCGCTATGGTACCTTCAAGAATCTTCAATAACGCCTGCTGGACACCCTCACCGGATACATCACGAGTTATAGAAACATTATCGGTACTACGCGCTATTTTATCTATTTCATCTATATATATTATTCCAAGCTCAGCACGTTTTACATCAAAATCAGATACCTGCAACAACCTCAACAGTATATTCTCTACGTCTTCCCCCACATACCCCGCCTCAGTGAGAGAAGTCGCATCCGCTATGCAAAAAGGAACATCCAGTATCCTAGCCAGAGTCCTAGCTATCAATGTCTTACCGGAACCGGTAGGTCCAACAAGCAAAATATTGCTTTTTTCTATCTCAACATCAGTGGATGTTAAACCAGAGGTTATTCTTTTGTAATGATTATAAACAGCAACGGAAATTGCCTTCTTTGCTTTATCCTGACCGATCACATACTCGTCTAGACGCTCTTTAATCTCTATCGGCTTCAAAACACGCATATTTGATATATGTTTAGTTGTTTTATCTCGTAACTCTTTTTCTATTATACTTTTACATAAAACAACACATTCATCGCATATGAAAACGCCCGGTCCGGCAATAAGTTTTTTGACCTCGTTTTGTAACTTGTTGCAAAACGAGCATCTATGAAGAATTGGTCGTTTATCTGTGGTGTCTTTAGCCATTTATAAAATTCTCTTTATTTTTTACCTTTTTTCTTAGACTTCTTTTTCACATCAATCACTTCATCGATAAGTCCGTATTCTTTAGCCTCCGCCGCAGACATAAAATAGTCGCGATCAGTCTCTTCCGCTATCTTCGCAAGTGAGCGACCCGTATGCTCTGCCAATATCATATTCAACTCTTCTTTCAAGCGCAAAATCTCTTTTGCCTGAATGCTTATGTCAGACGCAGTACCCCTAGCACCACCCCATGGCTGATGAATCATTATCCTCGCATGAGGTAAACCATACCTTTTTCCCGTCGTTCCCGCCGCTAACAAAACCGCACCCATACTTGCCGCTTGACCAAGACAATAGGTATTTACATCACAACTGACAAACTGCATGGTATCATATATAGCCAAACCTGCCGTTACCGATCCACCCGGCGAATTGATGTATATATTTATATCCTTATCAGGATCATCCATACTCAAAAATAACATCTCCGCTACAACTATGTTAGCCATATCATCGGTTATAGCGTCTCCGATAAAGATAATCCTATCCTTCAACAACCTCGAATATAGATCGTATTGACTGAAATTTCTACCGGTCTGCTCAATTACTGTGGGGAAAGGAATAGCCGAACGTGCCATAATTTTTTGTCTCCCTTATAAAATTAATCTTACTTTTCTGTGACTTTGGCTTTCTCATAGAGATAATTGATAACCTTATCGTTCAACATCTGCTGATGAATAGAATAAATCCTGCCGCTTTCAACAAGCTGTTTGCGTAGCTGATCATATTTCATGTTAAGAGAAGATGCCGTATAACGAATATTCGCTTCAATCTCACCAGGGTCAACCTTTATATTTTCTTTTTCGGCAATATCCGCCAATATGTAAGATATTTTAACACGCATCTGCGCATCAGGTGTAGACTCCTCTTTTATCTTATCAACATCAAACTTCTCATTACTATTGGATTTATAATAAGCCTGATACTTCTCTTGCAAAATCTGCTGTAACTGAGAGTCAACCACGGTTTGAGGCAAATCAAAATCATGAGATTCAGTCAAATGTTCAATTATTTGATCTCTAGCTTCCATTCTTTGTTCATTTTTTTTCTGGTCTTCGATGACTTTTTTCACTTCTTCGCGCAACCGGTCTATATTCTCAAACTTACCCAAACTTTTTATATACTCATCGTTTAACTCTGGAAGTATCCTCTCTTTTATCTCGACAACCTCTATCTCAGCATCTACCGATCTGCCCGCAAACTCACTTTTGTGATAATTTTCAGGAAGTTTGGTTTTTATCGTTTTCTTGTCACCTACATTCAAACCTTCAACTTCTTTGATAAAATCAGATATAAAATGACCACTCTCTTTGAGAAAATCCTCATTCAAATAAAACAATTTTGAATCACCTGATTCAACAACCTCTTTATTTTCGTCGATCAGTTTGTAGTTGATCAACATATAATCACCAACCAAAGCAGACCTTCCCTCGACAGCTTCTAAAGTCGCATGACTCTCTCTCAGTCGATCTATATAATCATCTATATCTTTTGGAGTAACATCAACTTTGGATACGTTTACTTTTATATCGGTATATTTTTTCAGCTCAAATTCAGGTTCAATTTCAAACTCGGCGGTAAAAGTCAAACAACCGGCCTGATAATTTAGGTCGTCTATCTTAGGAGCGTGAACAGGTGTCAGATTGTTACGTTCAAGGGAATCCTGATAAAATTTACTTACAAGACGTTTTTGAGACTCCTCAACAGCATCATCTTTAAACCTAGTCTCAAGAATCCGACGAGGAACTTTACCCGGACGAAAACCGGGCACCTTCGCAGTTTTAGCTATCTCAGAGTAAACAGCATCCAGCTCAGATTGAACCTCTTGAACAGGCACTTCTATACTCAAACGTCTCTTACAAGGACCTAGCTTGTCCACAGTCACATTAACCAACGGTTACCTCCACTAATAGA
>CAZFUR010000047.1:0-9306 GCA_964522245.1 uncultured bacterium
CATCTACAGAGGTTATCATTCCCATCGAGGCGAGTGCGTTTTCTCTTCAGGGATTGGGTAGGCTTTTGAGCACGCTGGAATTATTGAAGGAAAAATCGGGGCATGATGTGAGTTTCAGGGCGTTGGCGACGATTTTTGATCAGCGGACAAAGTTTTCGTGGGAGTTGTATGATGAGATAAAAAGACATTTTGGGGATAGATTGTACGCAACAAAGATACACAGTAACGTAAGGTTGAGGGAAGCCGCGAGAGCAGGTAAACCGATCTGTCGATTCGATACGGGGAGTTTGGGGTTTTTCGATTACGATCAATTTACCAAAGAAGTTATGGAAGAAGAGAAGTCTATTAAATCCAAACCGGTTGATCCGCCGACTCAGGAAAATGAGGAAGGTGTGAGGTTTAGTTGTGACGCCCCTAATGCAAAAAGTGTTCAGCTTGTAGGTGATTTTAATAGCTGGAACCCGAATCAGATATATCTTGAAGATAAAGACGGAGCAGGTAGATGGCAAAAAACGTTGTTGCTTCCAAAAGGAACATATCAATATAGATATATCATTGATGGTAAATGGGTTCATGATAAAGATAATGACGAAACAGAATACAGTCCTTATGGCGGTGTGAACTCGGTGATAAATGTTTAAAATTTCAATAGATGGTCTCTTTGCTTTTTTAGGGAAGGTTGTTCTGAGGTGTGCGTGAGTTGTCTTTGGTGGTGTTTTGTTTGTCTGAGGCGGTGCTTGTTTTTGCTTTGACGGCTTTTTTTACGGTATACGGTATTTTTTCTAGAAAACAATCAGATTTAATAAGGTATGTGTGTGCCCCCCGTCTTATCGCTTCGTTGATGGTTTTCTTCTCATTTCTGCCTGTTATCATTATGATTGGAATGTTTCCGGTCAGATCGTTAATTTTGTCTATTAGGTCTAGACCGGTTATATCCGGTAACGTGTAGTCGATTAATATGGAATCGTACAGATTCGGTGACTCGGCGATTTTCTCTATGGCGTCTTTCCCGCAAAGGACGGTATCGACTATAAAATCCACTTCATCATCAGAACTTAGAATATGTTCTATGAGATATAGATGGTCGCGGTTGTCTTCGATTATCAAAACTCTCACTGGTGGCAATCCCTTTGGATGTAAAGACGCAATTAGATAAATAGATAATGTATTATATATTTATAAAACATACTTTTTATCTTGTTGTCAATCTGTTTTATGCGGGTGGGGGGATAGGTTTTCTCTCAGACCATCTAGTAAGACGAACCGCCCCAAGGGGATAACATCTGTTTTTGAGAAACTTTTTAAAAATAATTTATTTTCACAGAGACCGCCTGAAAGATAAATCTTTTTTGGTTTGCCGACAAACTGATAGATATTATTGGCGAGTCCTTTTATGAATCTTGCGAACGCTTTATCCGGCGAGATATCCTCGGCGATCAAATCGAACATTCTTGTCATGCCTAAAATTCCGCATGTGAGCGGGATCGGCTTGTCCGCGGGTGCGATCAGGTCTGTATCAAACTGAAAAAAGTTGGTCAGAAGCTCCACTACCTGTCCACAAAAGGCACCGCATTCCGTATTCCAGTCGATGGTGACACCTTTTTCTTTATCCCATGTTAAGTATTTTATGTCTCTTGACCCACAATCTATGATAGTTTCGTGTTTTCCCGAGAGATGTTTTTGTGCACCTTTTGCCAGAGCAATAAGCTCATTCATGTTTTTTGAGGCGAACCTGCGGGCATTGTGCCCTGTTGCGGATATGACGGTTTTCCCCTTAAGGTATCTTTTGATATCTTTTGTGGGGATAATCTCATACTTTTTCGAATCCAGAAGGTATATTTTTGTGTATGATGTACCGCAGTCTATAAGGATTTTTGCTTTTTTCGACATCAGAAAGACCCCTTTTCCGATAACCACAAAAACGCTTCGATCTTTGCTTTGATGGAACGGTCTGTTTTAGAATCGACTTCCACATAGAGACCGTTAAATTTTTTTGCCAAATTATAGGCAAATATATTTTTAGGACAGAATGCTTGGGCGAAAAAAACTGTGGGAATATCTGGATTGACAAATGTTTCAAGCTCAAAATCTGCAGGCGTCCCGTTCTCCATACACCGTGCCCAGCCAAAGATATGTGTTTCGTCAGGAAACATACGCAGTATCTCAAAATCGTTTGGCGGTACACCCCAAAACCCGAATTTTGGCATGACTTTTTTCAGGGATAATTTTTGCTTTTTTATCAATGAGTCGGTTATAGCGTGCATTTTTTCCAGTAACGGTAATCCGCTCTCGCAAATAGGGTTGCCTTGTCGTTTTAGGTTAAGGTTTTCCGTAAGAATTATCGGGGTGTCTATAACTTTTTGTAAACAAAGAGCTATAAACCGCCCGCCGTCGCATTTATCTAGTCCCGAACTCATGATTATCCAATCCAGATTCTTGCAGGCAAGCGTGTTTGCCACAATCGTCCGCAGAGTAGCACAGCATATTTTGGGTACAAGGTTCTGAGAAAGTGACAGATCAGTTGTGTCCAGCGGCATATCCAGATCTATTATCTCATCGCTGATCGATAATGCTTTCTCCCACAGGTTTGTCGGTGGTACACCGGTAAAGCCTAATCGGATGGGAGACTTTTTTTTTGTGATCAATTTAATTAGATCGTTAATTTCAGTATCGGTTTTTATCAGTTGCATTTCTTTTGAACCTTATTCTTACAAGAGCAGATGAGTCCAGTTTATTTTTGAATATATGTTCTATTATGTCTTTTGGGCGGGTGGATATGTCAAGAGTGAACTTTACGGATCGTTTGAGTATTTTTATATCTATTATCCCAACCCTTAAATTTGTCTTTTTTAGTTTACTACCCTTGGTTATTTTGGTAAATGAAATTGTTTTTCTCTTCATGACGGTTTTGATTTTTTTCTGCCATGCTTCTTTTTGTGAGTCGGTGAATGAATGGGGGACTTTGTATTCCGCAACCTGATACAATTTGTGCATTTTCTCAGATCCTGTCGGCAGGCGAAAGAGGTCGACTAGCTGAAATTCGTGGGAAAACTTACTGTTTATCCTATCTTTCAAAATATCAGGGTCGATATCTTCTTTTATTTCAAATCGGATCGGTTCTTTCAATCCGACCATTCCTACGGGTAGTGCGGGACCGAAAGATATTTTTGGATGAGGATTGAATCCGGCGCTATAATTCATAGGGATATCGGCTTTTCTCAATGTTTTTTGGATATTTCTAAAAACTTCTCTATGGGATAAAAACCGCAATAGACCTGTTTTTTTAAAGTATCCGCCATAACAGAAAAAACGATCATCGATCTCTTTTAACGGCGGGACGGGATACGGTTTGAGTTTTGGGATACTTTTTTGGAGAAATTCTTTAGTACAGACACCGCATCCGTGACAGTTTTTTTGTCCGCATATGGGGGTTAATGTATGCAGTTTGCTTTTTTTTAGCTCCGAACGGAGAAAATCCGGATGGACTCTTGTGTCGATATGTGACCAAGGTAGTTTCGCGTCAAGGGGAAACGGTTTGTAGAGATAATCCGCCGGATCGATATTATGTTTTGCCAGAGCGGTTTCCCATAGATCAAACCTGAGTTCATCTGTCCAACCGTCAAAGATCGCTCCGTCTTTGAAGGCGGTTTCTATCACGAGCCCTATTTTCCTGTCGCCTCTGGATAAAAGTGCTTCTAGAAAAGTTGTTTTAGAATCGTGCCATTTGAGTTTTATGTTACGATGACGTTTTATTTTATCTAATAGACGCAGTTGTTTTTCTTTTATTTGGGGTTGATTGTTTATCGGGAGCCATTGAAAAGGGGTGTGTGGTTTCGGAACGAAGGTGGATATCGCTACGTTGAGATTACCTGATTTATTGGATATTTTCCTACCGATTGTGGAGATGGTTTTCGATAATTCAAAAATAGCATCGATATCCTCCATCGTCTCGGTGGGTAACCCGATCATAAAATACAATTTCAGCCTTTGCCAACCGTGTTTGAATGCAAAAGATACAGAATCGAAAATATCTTTTTCGCTGATACCTTTATTTATGGCGTCTCTTAATCTTTGAGTTCCTGCTTCGGGTGCGATTGTAAAACCTGTTTTCCTGACCGATTTGATCGCTTCGGCGATTTGATCTGTTATCGTATTTGCTCTGACTGACGGCAGAGCCAGCGAGACTCTCTTGTGTTTGAAAATTTTCATCAGGTAACCGATTATATCCCCCAAACAAGGATAACTGCTAACATCGAGCGATGCTAAAGAAACCTCATCAAAACCGGTTGCCGAGAGGTTTTTTTTAATAAGTTCTAAAAGAGTGTTTGGGTTGCGTAACCGATTTGGGCGGTATATAATTCCTGCCTGACAGAACCTGCATCCCGCATTACAACCACGTGAGATTTCTATACTGATTCTGTCGTGTACAGATTCACAATACGGAACAGGAAAGCTTTCCGGATACGGTAGTTTATCAAGGTCAAACTCTATACGGCGTTTTATCGGGTAGGGAGCGGACCCTTTTTTTAGGTAAATCATTCCCGTGGACGGCTCAACAGCTTCTTCATATAGAGACGGTATATATATCCCTTCTATTTTGGAGAGCGTTTCTAAAATTTTGTTGCGTGGAAGCCTATTTTTTCGACCGTCGGCGATTTTCTGACAAAGTTCTGTGACGGCAATTTCTCCGTCTCCGATCACAAACGCGTCTATGAACATTGCCATCGGTTCAGGATTAAACACGCACGGTCCACCTGCTACGATTATAGGGTCGTTATTTTTTCTATCGTTTGATCTAAGAGGAATCCGAGATAGTCGTAACATATTAAGAAGATTGGTGTATCCGAGTTCATACTGTAACGAGAAACCGATCAGATCGAACTTTTTTAAAGGGGTTTGAGTCTCTAGGCTTAATAGAGGGATATTATGCTCAATCAATTTTTCGGAGTAATCCCTTGCCGGAGCGAAAACCCGTTCCGCAGATATATTTGGCAAGGCGTTAAGATGGGCATACAGTATCCGCAGACCAAGATGGGAAGACCCTAACTCATATTTATCGGGAAAAGCTAAAATTACACGAAACGGATTTTCCTTGTTTCCGTAGTTTTGCGCGTTCCATTCTCCACCGATATATCGAGACGGTTTTTTTACGGTATTAAGAAGATTGATGTAACTGTTTTTTTTTCTCATTAAACAAAAACATCCACGGGAATAGAGGTTGCTTCCATGACCTGTTTTTTTAAATCAAACAGTTTGGTTGTGGACACTTTTTTCAGTTTCTCGTCTGCAGGCGTCCTATCGAGAGAGTATATCTGGATATTTTCAGGTTTGATCTTTTTGTATGTTTCTGATAAAAGAGCGACCTGTTTTTTTGTGGTATTGTTGACTGACCCTTCCACAAAAAGCGTTTGTAACGTGATCGGTGCCAAATCTGCCAGAGATAAAACAAGGTTATCGTAGTCGATATTTTTGTTCGCTCGATTGATTTTTTTAAACATTTTTTTATCGCCTGCATCAAGTTTCATTATTCTCTTATCAAATCGTTTGATGGTTTCACAAATTTTTGGGTTTGTTGCGGTGGATGCGTTTGATAATAAGGCTAACTTTGCTGTCGGGATATATTTGTCTCGAATATCTATTATTCCGTCAACAATTTCTGCGAAATCAGGGTGTAAAGTCGGTTCTCCGTTGCCTGCTAAGGTTATGTAGTTTATATTTTTGCTTGTTGTTTTTTCTTTAAAATAGTTTTTGATCTCTTTGAGGATAAGTTTTGTTTTAGGAAAATCTTTACTGAGATTGTCTGTGGAAACGGTTTGGGGAGTAAAGCCGTATTGACAGTATAGACAATCGAAACTGCAAAGTTTCCTTGCGGTCGGTAACAGGTTGATGCCTAACGATAAACCGAGTCTTCTGGATAATAAAGGTCCGTAAATAATTGATTGTTGTAAATCCATTTTTTTCATTTACTCCCCCTACATATTCCGTAGGATTTCGCAGACTAATCTTACTCCCGCACCCGATGCGCCTTTGGAGAGATAATTTTTTCCGCTGGAATCTTGCCATGCCGTATTTGCGATATCCACATGTACCCACGGAACATCTTTTACAAAAGGTTTTAAAAATACAGCCCCCATTATTGTTCCTGCTCCGGGCCCGCCGGTATTTTTTATATCCGCACAGTCACTTTTGATCATCTCGTCGTATTCCGTCCACATAGGCAACTCCCAGACACGTTCGTCGGTTCTTTCAGCGTTTTTCTTAAAAGTCGTCAACAGCTGTTTGTTGTTACCCATTATCGCGACAGCTTTGTTACCAAGCACTACCATACAAGCACCGGTTAGTGTTGCTAGGTCTATCATCGCTTTAGGTTTAAAATTTTCTCTACCGTAATATAGGGCGTCCGCTAACAACAATCTTCCCTCCGCATCAGTTGAGAGAATCTCTACGGTAGTACCCGATCCCATCTTGATTATGTCTCCCGGTCGATAGGCATTTGCGCCGGGCATATTCTCTGCCGTCGGAATCAATCCTATTATTCTTTGCGGTAATTTTAGTTCGGCAACAGATTTCATTATTCCCAAAACCGCTCCCGCTCCTGCCATATCGGATTTCATCTTGTCCATACCTGACCATGGTTTTAGAGAAATCCCGCCTGAGTCGAACGAGACGCCTTTGCCGACTATTACGATAGGTGCTTCTTTCTTAGATCCGGTTCCGACATACTCGACAATCACAAACCTAGGGGGATTGACACTTGCCTTACCGACGGCGATAATACCGTTTAATCCCAGTTGCTCTATCTTCTTCTCGTCAAAAACCGTACATTTTAGGGTAGTATTCTTGCAGATCTCTTTTGCCTTTTCAGCAATCGCGATAGGTGTTAGTTCATTTGAGGGAGTACTGACAAGCGTGCGAGTCATATTCACATTGTTCGCTACGACTTTTCCGTCTTTTAACCCCTTTTGAAACTTTCCTTTTGACGCCCCGATAAAAACTACATTGAGATCTTTTTTCTTCTTAACCTTTTTCGTCTTAAAATTATTAAACTCAAATCGGGATAATATTAAAGATTCGGCACACGCTTTACCTGCGCAATAATCGTTTTCAGGTAGTGGGGTCAGTTGTTTTATTAAAACGGTGTAACCTCTTAAACGCATAGATTGCAAAGATGTATCTATGTTGCAGATGATAGTACGCAAAACGGTTAGGCTGAATTTTCGTTTTGTGCCTGCCCCGATAAGAACAATTCTTTTAAAAAGCCCTTTTTGAGGATAAATGTTTAAAACCGATCCGATTTCCCCGTCAAAATCGCCGGTTTTCATTATACTTGTGATTTCCAGATAAAGCTGTTTATCAAAATCTTTTATCCAATCCAGTTTTTTTAAAGCTGTTTTAAAAATCGGTATCGCTATTACATCTTTGTAGCATTTGCTGACGGTTTGTATGTTTTCCAATCTCATCTTTTATCTCCTATCGATACTTAATTATTTTTACCCGAAATAAGTTTTTCAAGTTTTTTAGCTCTTTCCTGTGCCCGTTTTTTGTATCTTTCTTCCCCGTTCCATTTTTTCAGAAACAGGTTCACTTCTTTAAGCGCTTCGGGATACATTCTCAGTTGTTCATACAGTTTGCATATCTCAAAATGAAGAAACACAAAATCAGGGTTTTTCTGAAGGGCGATATTGTAATATTTTATAGCTTGTCGAAAATCTTTGGTTTTGTGATAGGCAATACCCAAATTATAATACGATTCCGGTTTGTCGGGTGTTATCTCTACTACCTTCTTGAACATTTCAAGAGCTTTTGCGGTTTGTCGGGAATCAAGATAAATTTTACCCAAAACAGTGTAGAAAGTGGCGTTTTTGGGGTAGTACCCGATTCCCCTTTGCATGAGGGAGATGGCTTTATCTAAGGTTGCGGTTGAATTTGTCTGAGCGTATTGTTTCATATAGATATCAGCCATGCGGGTATAAAAAGATTTAATCGTCGGGTTCATCTGAAGAATCGTCTCGTATTCCTCAATCGCTTTATCGAATTCTTTTTTCTGTATGTATATTTCCGCAAGGTTATTATGTGCGGGCAGGTATGAACTGTTTATTATCAATGCCTTTTTGAATTGAAGGATTGCGTCGTCCAGTTTTCCAAGATTTTTTAAGGCGGAACCTTTGTTGTTGTGGGGGTCTGCCAAACGGCTACTTAACTTTATGCAGGTATCGAAATTCTCAATCGCTTCTTTAAACTTTTTCTTGCGTATTAAGGCTAATCCCAGATTATTATATACGTCAGGCAGTTTAGGGTCTAATTGTATGGTTTTTCTGTAATACTCAATTGCTTTATCGACTTTATTTTGCGCCAAAAATACGTTGCCGAGATTGTTGTACGCTTTCTCGTATGACGGGTCTATCTCGATCGCTTTTTGATACTCTTTTACAGACGCTTGCATATCTTTCTTCTCTTTGAACGCAATACCGAGATTGTTATGAGCTTCGGCGAAATTCGGGAACAGCTCTAAAGCTCGGTTGTAGATCTCTATCGACTCGTCAACATGATGTATCCCTCTCAGAGCGTTGCCGAGATTATTCATGCAGTTTATATAATAAGGATGCAGTTGTAATGCTTTTTTGTTTATGGGAACGGAATCATGATACCTTTTTAGCTCGTTAAACGATCTCCCTAGAAGAGAGTATACCCTAAAATTGTAAGGATTGAGTTTCATAGATTGTCGCAGTGGTCTTAAACTGCGCTCAAACATTTTTGATTTATTGAATCGTTTCCCTTCAAGGAAATAGTAGTCTGCCATACATAATCTGTATCCCCAAACTATATTGAATATGGCTAGAACGATAAAAAATATCAACAAGGTTGCTAAAATCGGTTTCGATTTCGATTTTCGTCGTTCGGTTTTGCGGAACCGTGCGAAGGTGATCATTGACGCTATAACCGATAAAAAAAACGGTGGCAGTGATTCTTGAAACGGAAAACTGAACATTGCGTTTCCCATAATCGATATTATCGCACTTGTTCCTGCAATACCCAAAAGAGCCCATTCGTGAGACTCATCGTCTCGGATAAGTTTGATTCCGCAGAAAATGAGGTTGCCCAAAAACCACAAAAACAAGATTATTCCCGGTATTCCCAATTCAGCGGAGATCTGCAGATAATCGTTATGCGCTCTTTTTGCTTGACGGTCTTCGTTGAAATCTTTGTCCACGGCTCCTTTTTGGGCAAATAATGGATAATAAAATTGCCAGTTGCCTATCCCTGTGCCGAAAAAAGGTTTGTCTTTTATCATTTCCAGAGTGTTTG
>CAZFUR010000048.1:0-9208 GCA_964522245.1 uncultured bacterium
GATTCCTCAGAACAGTTATACCGGGTTTTGTGCTCAACCCCGCACCACGCAAAGAAACTACCCAAACATCGTAACCATGGTCAGCCATATATCTCGCGAAATTGACTTTCTCGTCCAAATCCCAAAAAAGATTATTATAGCCCAACCCATGACATAAAACTAAAGGAGTACGGTTTTTATTCAATACCCTTGGAATATAATGATTAACCGCCAACCGCCAACCATCTGCAGTATCAAAAAACAACGTTTCATTACTTGTATCAGGCGTTTTTTTTATCAGTCTCATTCCACATCCCGATAGAAAAAACATAAGCACTAATAAAATAGATATCTTCTGGATTATACCGAGAAATCTCATAATTTATTTAAAATTCTATTTTTAGAATTTTACCATCGTTTTCCGTTTCAGGTGGAAATAACGTAGCGTCCTGACCTAGAATTTTGCCTTTTTTCTCCTGACCGATATCCTCTGACGCATCAACAATAACCTGACTGATTCCCTTCACAACCTTTGTCGCACCAGTAACGTCACTAGCAGATTTGATAGTTTTCACACCTTTTTCACCCGTATCGGCGGCGGTCTTTTTGATTTTGTAAGAAGCACTCTTGATTTTCTCTACCGCCGTACCGTCTTGATCATCAGCGGCAAAACAACAAATACACCCCGTAAACAGTAAAACTATCCCATAATTAAATATCTTCAACCTATTTCTCCTTTCTAATAAGATTGTGTCGGTCCCATCTTTATAAACGATTTCCAAGAAAACTTATCCAACTCCATCGAATCAATCGCCTCCTTATCCCAACCTTCAATAACAGTCCCCTTCGGATCGGTAAACTCAAACCTGACATAATCCGAAAAATCATATTTTCTCAATGTACGCTTAAAAAACAACAACGATAAATCTTTTATCTGACCAGGAACAACCTTTGTACTTATACCTTCTTTAAACTTTAAAATCAATCGAAATGTGTTCCCTTTTCCGCCTTCACCGACGATAAACTTGCCGTCTGTCGATTTAACACCGATCGGTTTATCCAATAATTTGTAACTTTTCTCTAACCGCTGAGCATTAGGGTTTTCAGACTCGCTAATCTTACGATTTATCCTTGAAGCGATCTGGTTGATGATAAAATCACTGGTTTTAACCTCTTTTAGATAAAAATAATCATCCCATGAAGATATATCAAGATGTTTCGAGAAAACCTCAGGGATATTCTCTTTATGATCGTAATCAGATGTAGCAGTAATAATTGGTATAATCCCGTTAATAACCGTCAACTCAAATAAAATCTTTCTTATCTGTGCAGACGGTAACGAAAAGTTGTATTTTTCGTATCCCGCTTTAGGATCGTAAGTTTCTTTTAACTCAACATAGACCAACACCTTATCTTCACTTATACGTTTAGCTTTTATATTCTTTATAAAATATTTTATATTGGTTTTAAGTTCCGATTCCATCAGATACTTAAAAAAGAACGATTCTCTATATGATTTTCCGGGCAAGAAAAAAGAGGTCGCAGTGGATTTTTGTTCGGGGATATTTTTAAAAAGTTTTTTTACGGTTTTTTTAGCAACCGATTCAAGATCATATTTGTATTTAAAAACTAATCGTTCTATATAATCGTTGTGTGATATGTTCCCTACAAGAAGCCTTTTGGTATCCTGCACGGAACGTTGCATTATTATCTCTATCCCTTTTAGTTTATCGGAATACTTGGTGACAAAGAAATCGATATCGGCATCGGTGCTCAGGGTAACTCTTGTAGCCGTCAAGAACAGATCCTGACTCTTTTTGGTAAAAGAATCCTCGATACTCATATCGTAATCAAAGATCTGCGTCTCAGGAAAAAACAAACCCAACGTTTTACCGACAACAGAAACCTTTATCTTATAACCGTACTCCTTGAATACCAAATCTCTCACATCATCGGCGAGACGCTCTTTGGGATAACTCGGGATATCACAACCTGACAAGAATACCACAAAGAATAAAAGAACTATATTTTTAAACAAAGATTCACCAACTATCGCAATCTTATTTTTCGGTCGAGCCTGAACCGTCCGATTGATCGGATTCTTTCTCACCGTCCGGTTCGACCTGTTTTTTATCTACACAACTGTCATCCGCTTTTTTATTATGACTCAATGAATCCGCCTTTGCCTGAAGAAAAGCGTTACGCTCATCAATTATACGCTGTAAAACCTCTTCTTTCACAACATTAGACGACATATAATCATCAGATGATTTCCCGTATTCCTTGAATATGGCATCAATCTCATCATACTCCAACTCTTCTTTTCTGAGCAGTTCCATAGCAAACCGATCCAACAAAACGATTTCTTTTCTGAGCAAGTCTTCAACCTCTTTGGCGCATTTATCTAGAATAATTTCCACTTCTTTGTTAAGTTTCTCTTTTATCGCTTCCGACATAGTCTCTATGGTTGTATAGTCACCCACCATCTGTTTTTCCGCCATACCGATATTCCACACCATCGAATAAGCTATCGCCATAGCCTTTCTAAAATCGCTGGAAACACCGCTTGTGGTAACTTTCAGCTTAATCTTTTCCGCAATGTATCCACCTAAACTGGTCTTTATGGACGCTAGCAACATATCCCTATCACGCCCTAGCAACTCCTCTCTCGGTTGATGATAGACAACACCAAGCGTGCCTCCTCTTGTGGCGATAGATGCCTTAAACACATCATCGGTAGGATGAAGAAAATATAACGTGATCAGATGTCCCGCTTCGTGATAGGCTGTATTGACCAATTCACGGTCGGATATTTTTCTATGGTGTTTCACCCCAAGTTCGATCCTCTCAAGGGATTGGCTAAGATCGTTATGTTCAATGAAAGATTTATCCCCCCTAGTAGCGATTAGAGCCGCCTCTTTCACAATATTCTCAATCTCGGCAGGGCTCTTACCGACAGTTCTTCTCGCCCATCTCTCAACATCTATATTTGGATCATGTTTTACTTTCGCAAGATAATATTCAAATAGTTTCGCTCTACCCATCTCATACGGTTTATTTATGTAAATTTTTCTATCAAACCTACCCGGGCGCAACAAAGCCTCATCCAATACTCCTTCAGATGCGTTAGTCGCCCCAATCACAATAATGTTCTCTTTGCGACCGCTAAGCCCATCCATCTCAACTAGTAACTGATTTTGAGTACTGTTCGTCTCACCACCACCGCCAAACATACTGTACTGACGACCTCTACCGATTACATCAAGCTCATCAATAAAGACGATACACGCCCCATTATCATAAGCGTGTTGCCTTGCCTGCTTAAACAGTTTTCTTATACGCGATGCTCCTACCCCCACAAACACCTCCACAAACTCACTTCCCGCCATAGAAATAAACGGTACTTTCGCTTCTGTCGCTATCGCCTTTGCGAGCAATGTCTTACCACAACCCGGAGGACCTATCATAAGAAGCCCTCGTATAATTTTACCGCCCACCAGATCAAGCCGTGTACGATCTTTTATCAACTCAACCACTTCCGACGCCTCAATCTTAGATTCATCAATACCGATAACATCATCGAAAGTAACGTTTACATCTTGCGCCTTGACCTTAGATTTACGCAAAGAAGCAAACCCACGCCCCTGCATACTTGTCAAAAACAATACAAAAATGAAAACATGTATTATCGCCACAAATATCTGAACCGGTATAGTCGCTATCATCTGTTTACGATAAAACGACTCCAAACTCATCAAGCCCCACACGCATAACCCCAACAACAACAAAATAGCAATCGCTATCAGAAATTTAACCCAATGATGCACAAAAAACGATTTTATCTTACGAAAAAAATATATCTTCATTAAAAATCCTCTACTTTAAATACCATTATCTTTTCTACTTTTTTATCTTTAAACACCGTGTTTAAAGCCAACGCCTTTATTGATCTAAAACTTTTTACAAACGGTACAACATTCTCCGTCACCAACCTGACAGTTTCGTCATTGAGCGATCCCACATCCGCCGCCGATTTCCTCAAAGATATCAGCCATACAAAAACATCAACCAACTTATCAACCGTCTTTTCCATATTCATATACGCAAACTGATTATTTTTATCCGTGAAAACATCGCCAACTTTCTCATACACAACCGATTTCCTAAGAGGTTTCGCCTTACCTTTATAAACCTCTATTATTCCGTTGATAGTTTTCGAATTCGTCGCCACAACCAACAAATCATCTATCACAGCATAACAAGGCGATAACTCGGGAATAGGAAACGTCGTGATTGTCACAAAATTCACAGGCTGATCCATGATAGTCGTTCTAGCGACGTTCAACACAGGGATATCTCCCGATGCAGGTGTAAAATATTTATTTATTGACTCTACCAACTTAGTCATGAACGATTTTGTCGCTTCTTTATCTTTTATCTTAAACATCAACGCTATTTGTGGCGCAGGGATCGAACCCGATAGATCTATATCCGATAACATATACCCGACCTCATCACTCAACAGAGGCAGAAAATCGTCTTTGATACTCAACCCGATATTGTTCTCCAAAGAATTCAAACCGTTCATTAGCGAGTTGGCATCATCAGCGTTACGAGCAACAATAGAATCTTGCCATGTCTCCCACATAAGCGGGATATCCAACGAGTTCGATGCCCCGAAAAATATAGCGTCTTCAGGAACAAAACTGACCGTTTTGGATTTTTTCGGTTTTGCGCTCCACAATTTTTTGATTATTTTGTTGTCTGTTTTCTCACTAGGTATAACAACCGTTTTTGTATAAAAACCATCGGCAAATTTCCCGTACCCTCCCATAAAACTCATAGATTCAAGCCCGGAAACCACAGCCGTTTGAAGGTTACCGCTTTTTAATTCTTCAGGAAACCCCGGCGAATTAAAAGCAGATAACGCACTATCGGTATTTACGAAAAATTCATACGAAAGATTTTTATTTTCTTCAACTACACTTTGATAATACAGGTTCTTAGCAAGCGAACCTTTTTTATCAGACGATTTGACCAGATCAATAACCCCATTGATATTTTTTGTTTCCTCTCCTATCTCCAACATAAAAATATCCCCGACCAAACAAAAAGAGGAATTCATCGGACTATCTTTAGTCGCCTTCGTAGAAAAAATATCGATTCCTTTATAACTCGTTTTACCCAAACCGTCTTGATTGGTAAATCCAAGTAACTTAGCCAAAAGTTTGGTCTTTGTGCCAACTTTTGCCAACAACATTATGCTAGGCGATTTTTGGTACGAGGTATTCACAAATACCGCACCGCCCAACTGCCTGCCTATTAACTCCATGATATTTTTCTCAGAAAGATCAAGTCCCGATTGAGCCTTAAAACCAGCCGTGACTGCATTTAACGTATTTTTGAGATCAATCTCTTTCCACAGTTTAAGATCACTTAACTGTTTGAAAAAATTACTTCTTTTGAGAGCTTGATAATTTCCCTTTATATTGTATATACCTACAAAACACGCCGTATCTTTTGGAACAACATTAGCTAGAGAAAGATCGGATACGGTAACACCGCTCATCGATTTTATCAGATCGGATGGAGCCTCGCCTTTGCGAAGAACAAAAAAACCGACCGCCGCCACAACCAGTACAACACCAATAATCGCAAAAAATTTCTTCATTTTATTTCCTCTCGGTTATTATTAATCTCATCTTATATTAGGATTTAACCGCCGTGCTCGATGCCCCATGATCTCTTCTCGATATTTAGTCGGATTCTGTAGATATTTTTTAGTATTCATATCTTTTATCATATTCAGGTCATCGTCTTCCATGATACCATAGTCCCTCAAAAATGACAACCTGTTATTGTCCGGCAAGAGTTCTTCTCTACTGCCGTCTTCTCTTATTACAATAACCTTTGTTATATCTCCGACGTTATCGTATTCATAAGAATACTCTTCTTTCCTATCAGGAAATATAGAAACTGTCACAATACCTTTTTTATCCAGTATCCTTTTTACCGTCACCCCTTCCGGCTCCATCGTCTCCGTTACAACGGTATGCCCGTCTTCAGTCGAGAACTCAAACAATACCTTTGATCCGTCACTATTAATTCTTTCTTTGATTTCTCCGGACGAGCGATAGGTCTTCTTGACCGTTTTATTGTCGGGATAAGTCTCCCTGATAGACTTAATCGTCCCATCATTATGATACCTGACGACACGTGTAAGACGCCGTGATAAGTTTTTAGGTTCAATCTTCTCGGCAAATAAATGACCGCTCCAAAATAAACATCCCGATAAAAAACATACAAACATTGTCTTATTCATAATAAATAACCCCTTTTTCCTTACGGTCTTTCCTTGTAATCAGATATTTAAAAATCTCATTCATATCCTCAAAGAGTATATATATGTTGGGTATCACTATCAACGTTAAAAACGTAGACGACAACAACCCGCCCATAACAGTAATGGCAAGCGGAGCCCAAAGATCGGACGCACCATCGGTATTTAACGCCATCGGTATCAATCCTAAAACGGTTGTGGTTGTGGTCATAAAAATAGGGCGCAGACGGTCTGTACCCGCTTGGATGATTATACGAAACCGACGCCGTCCCTGACTTTTTAGATTGTTAGCGTGATCCACAAGAATAATAGCGTTATTAACCACAATACCCGCAAGCATAATCATCCCTATAAAAACCGATGTCGATAACGGGTTGCCCGTAAACTGCAACGCCAACACAACTCCTATAACCGCAAGAGGCACGGAAATCATTATTATGAACGGTTGATAATAAGACTGAAATAATGAAGCTAAAATCATGTAAACCAACAAGATTGTAACGGCTATCGCACCGGATAGTTGGTTACGGCTTTTTATCAAAATAGGATAATCCCCGCCAAAACGATAATAGTAGTCTTTCGGAAACTTTATCTTTTTCATAATTTTCCCAACCGCTTCGGCGACCGAACCGAGATCTTTGTCCATAATAGAAGCCGTCACTTGGATATACCTGCTTTTATTACGACGGTATATTTCCGTCGGACCACGTGTAGGAATCAAACCCGCAACCTGTTTAAGTCTTACCACACCATCTTTTTTTGTGGCAACTACTAGGTTTTCTAAATCTTGCAAGGTTTTACGATCACCTTCCTGTAGGCGAGTAATCATCTCTATTTCATGAGCGTCGGAATGAAACTTTGTAGCCCGCAGACCTCTGACCTGACCATGAACAATATCGGCAACTCTTTTTACCGATAACCCATAATAAGAAGCCCTGTGTTTATCTATCACAAGACCGTATTCCGGACGTGGATTTCTCATTCTCAGTTTCACATCAGATAGATACGGCAACACACTTATCTCTTTTCCGACGGCATTAGCAAGTGTCCTTAACTTTACATAATCGTACCCGAAAATATCTATAACAATCTCTTTTGTATCACTTTCTTGCGCTCCCGTATAAAAATAGATGAAAAATTTCGGTATCTTGGAAGTTTGTTCACGCAACAGATCGACTATGTCCTGTTTTGACCTTGTACGTTGAGACACCGCCACAAGGTTAACCATTAATTTAGGGTTATCCCTTTTTACGTTAGCTGAAATCGTCTCAACCTCAGGGATCTCGGATAACATCGCCTCCACTTTCCTGACCACTTCATCGACTTTTTCTAGTTTTGTTCCCGGGGGAGGCGTAAAATTTATGGAGAACTGGTCTTTACTCATGTGACCCGTCATCTCCATACCTAGACTCGTTACACGTATAAGCGACAGGGCAAACAATACAACTATCAATAACAAAAAAATGTACCTATACTTTATAGACATCAACAACGCTTCTTGATAAACTTTTTGAGCAATTCTCTGAATAAACTCCTTCTTTTTTCGGAACCTCAAAAATCTAGCCGATTGATAATACAACATCGGAACGAGGGACAAAGAAACAAATAAAGACGCCATTATAGAAAATGTAACCGTCAAAGCTAATCCGCTATACAGAATACGGATATCTTTATCGATAAAAATCATCGGCATAAACACCGCTATTGTGGTTATGGTGGAGGCAAGAATCGCCAACCAGACCTCTTCACTACCTTCAATGGCGGACGTTTTGGTATCAAACCCTTTCTGGCGTTTATGGAAAATATTCTCCAGTACGACGATGGAGTTATCTACAAGCATACCTGTACCTAAAGCCAATCCGCTCAGAGTCATAATATTTAGAGTAATACCGAAAAAATTCATAAAAATAAAGGTCGCTATAATAGAAATCGGTATCGATAACGCAATTACGGCGGTCGCAGTAAAATCACGCAGATAGATCAGTAAAACAGCCATTGCCAAAACAGCTCCGATTAGGAGAGATTTTTTCACCGCCGATATCGCAAGCTCTATATATTCTCCTTGATCGTATAAAAAGTTGACTTTTATATCCTCTTTGTTCTCTTCAAGGATTCTTGCCGTTTCCTTCCTTACCGCAGAAGTCACGCTAAGAGTATTGGCACTACTTTCTTTAGATATATAAACCGATATATTATCGTATAAATTTATTCTCGCAAAAGCACTCGGCTCCATATACGAATCTTCCACCTTAGCAACATCTTTCAGCCTAACTATAGAACCAAGTGGATTTACGGAAATACCGATATTTCGCACATCATCTATCGTATAAAAAAGCCCTATCGTACGGATAAGAAACTTACTGTTCGAGCCTTCCACTTCCCCCACCAGAAGATTCAGGTTATTTTTGCCTAAAACATTCATCACCCGTTCATAAGAGATATTAAAACTCGCCAGTTTCGCCTGATCCATCTCGACGAGTATCTTCCTTTCACGCCCACCCCAGACATCTACGTTCGCAACACCGTCTATCCTCTTAAATGCGCTTTTAAATAAACTGTCCACCTTTCCTCTCAAATCCTCAAGGGAAAACGTGTCACTGGTAATAGAGAGTATTATAGTAGCGTTTTGAGAATATTCCCATTTAGCGATTACAGGTTTATTCGCTTCTCTGGGTAACTTGTTTTTTAAACGTGAGAATTTTTCTCTAACCTCCAAAGAAGCAAAATCCATGTTTGTACCCGTCTCAAAATTGAGTATCACGATAGACATGGATTCTTTAGAACTGGAAGAAATACCTTTCAGATGACTGGTTGTCCCGACGGCTTCCTCAACTTTTTTGGTGATCATAGACTCAACTTCAGTAGGTGGCATACCGCCCCTAACGCCTA